>JBJEPU010000059.1:26688-60213 GCA_051881395.1 Candidatus Fimenecus sp. | reverse complement strand
GTGATGGAATTGGCAGACGTGCTGGACTCAAAATCCAGTGGTAGCGATACCGTGCCGGTTCGACCCCGGCCACCGGCACCAAGCTGAAAAGCCTTGATATTACTTGCTTTTTGTGAGTTATCAAGGCTTTTCTTTTTTCCTTGAAACGCTTAAGCCTATCATTTTTCTAACACTTTTTCTAACATTGTTAGAATATCTCCGCCATGGAGTCCGCTATGCTGTTTTTTCTTTTTATATCTAAATGCGAATAAATATTTGCCGTTGTACTGAAATCGGAGTGCCCGAGCCATTCTTGAATGTCTTTCATTGAAAACCCCTTTGCAACCAGCAAGCTCGCACAAGTGTGTCTTAAATCGTGGAATCGAATGATGGGCAAGTTATACTTTTTTAATAACTGCTTAAATCTGTGCGTAATGTTGTTCGGGGAATATGGTGTACCGTTGTCCCACTTAAATATATAATCATTTTTTACATACTCTTTGCCGAATAGCGTTACATTTTGCGCTTCGGCGTTTTTCATATTTAGAAGGATTTGCATAATCTCATCCGTTATAGGATATGCGCGGTGGCTTGAGGCGGTTTTTGTGCTGTCTTTTTCAACTACCTTGCTAAACTGCACGACTGTGTGCTTGATTGTCAATGTGCGAGTTTCAAAGTTAATACTATCCCATTTTAATCCGAGAACCTCACTGCGGCGTAACCCATAAACAATCGTTAAATAAATCAACGGATATAAAGGGTCATCTTGAATGCAGTGCAACAATTCAGCGATTTGGTTTGCAGTGTAAAATCTTGCTTCAAAATGCTGTATTCGCGGTAATGTAACAAATTCACTTGGATTTGTTAAGAGATAACCGCTTTTAACAGCTTCTTTTAACACTTGCTTAATGATAACAATATGTGATTTGACACTTTTGGCTGATAATCCGCCTTTGCCGTCACGACGTCCGTTTTGGCTTTTTTCGTCAATATAGCATTGAATATCATTACGGCTCAAATCAGTTAATTTAATAGCTTTTGTTTTAAAATAAGGCACGATATGCGCGCGAACAATGGTTTTGTAGCCTTGATATGTTACTTCGTCAATACTTGTCCTTTTTCGGTCAAGCCAACGCAATACATACTCGCTGAATAGAATCTCTGTTGGGATAACATTCTCTTTATCCTCGTATTCTTTGAGCTTATCGCGAAGAAATTGTTCTGCTTTTCGTTTATTGCCTTTTACCTCTAATCCAGTAGGAATCCATTTTTGTTTACGTTTACCGTTTTGGTCGGTTAAATTTATAACGGCATAATATTTGCCGTTTTTTTGTTGCAGGCTTCCTGTCATTGTAACTCCTTTCTTTTGGAAACACTACCATTACTTTATTGTTATTGTACTCTATATGAGTTGACAAAATCAAGTAGGCAGACCTTCGGAATAATATATTTTTTGCCAATTTTGATTGAGCGAATTGCACCCATTTTCAAAAGTCGATACAGAGAGTTTTTACCAATATGTAAAGCATCGCAAGCTTCTTGAACAGTGAGCACATCTTTGTAATTTTCAAACAATATCGTCACCGCCTTTTAAATAATAATTGTTTTTTATTAGAGAAATTTTATCAACACTGCCGTTTTCGTTGCGCATGAACATTGTTACATCGGTAATGCGGCGAATGAGCGCATTCCATGTTTCGGGCTCATTTACTTGAATGTAACGATATTGTCGCCATAAGTCAATATTACTTACAATATATACTTCTGTAAAACAGGCAATTTTGTCATCGTATCGTGCAGGAAGTCGGCATGGATAGCCGTCTATATATTGCAGTAACGCTTTAATAAGCAGGGAGTCGCGAAATTCATCCAGTAGCAAGACCTTCTCGCCGCTGTAGTTGTCGAATGGGTGTTCATAATTGGTGACATGGTAGACATTTTCATATCCATAAGTTTCCATTACGGAACGCGTTTTGCCTGTGCCGGTTTTGCCATAAATGTAATGCACTTTTACTTTTCGAAATATTTTTTTATATTGTTCCTCCAAAATGGTCTGCCGCATTCTATCAAGATGCGGTATTTTTGTTCCGTAGCTTGGATATTCCGTGATAATCTCAAGATTTGTTGCGCCATCGCGTATCATTTCAAGTACTATATCACTTATTTTTTCGTTTTTTGTGGCTTTATCTAAAGGTATTTCACCATATTCCTTAAATGTTTCACTATGGTTTGTTTTCTTTTTCTCGCTATCAAGGTATTTTCCCTCTTTGCGGATATAATCACGATTTTCTTGGCTTGAGCCATAAGCCGCTTCTATATGGGCTTCGGGGAAGCGTTTTTTCATTGTAGAAAAATACACAGCATTTTCATAATATACATAAATATGTGTGTGCGGTATGCCATCCTTGCCTATTTCATCACAGTAGCAATAATACTTCGGCTTGCTACTGTCTAAAATATTGCGTATTTTTTCGTGGTCGTAACCTTTTTCTATTGGGTTGTTAATAGTCAGTTGATATTTTCTTGAACGAGTATTTAGAGCTTTACGCATTCTTTCATCCTCCGTTTTAATTTTGTTTGCATTTTAAATCTTTCTTTTATTTTTAGAATTTTTTGATTGCACAATTACACAAGTTGTACAAAAGGGTAATACTAATCTTTTGCAATAGAGGCGGTACGGCACCCGTGTGTAATGCACTTTAAAAGTACTACGATGTAACCGAAACCATTCGTTTTTTCATTTAGATTTGTTCGGCGCTTGGTAAATTTGTAAAAGAAATCGTGATTTTCCTCCTTTGTTCATCCGAGTTAAACAAGCTTGTCGCAGTCTATATACCATCTAATTTTAAAAAAGCAAGTAAAGGCGAAGATAAAATGCAGAGAAAATGAAGATTATCGGTCATTCTTGTGAGCAGAAAGTGGAAAACATAGTGTAAATTTTGTTTGTTTTGCTTGTTTTTATTCTGAAATGCAACTTCTTTTTGTGCTAACTTATAAAATTTGATTTTTTCAATAATTACTGCGATTGTATGGTTTTATGCTTAACAATGCATTACACTTGGCGATTTTGCTATGTAAAAATTCAGGAAATTCTACAAGTAAAAAACACATTCTTGCGTTTCTAAAAACTTGTTTCTCTTTAAGAAAGAAAAGTGGTTGCTCTTTTTATGCTCGTTTTTAGGGGTGTAGATTCATATAAAAGAAAAAATAAAAAAACAGCCGTTTTCACGACTGCACGAATACAAAATATATACAAATTTCTTAGATTACAGCTACAACTGCCTATATACAAATTTTTGTAAAATTTATTGTTTTAAAAACAGGATTTCGCGTTTTTGAAAACGTTCTCCTCTTTAGGGATAAAAAAAGGAATGAATGCAAAAACGCAACCATTCCATAGAAATACAGATAGATTTTCGTGCGAAAAACGCAGATGAATACGCTTATTCAACTGTAATCCCTTTTAATTGCCTAAAAACGCACCGCAGTGAAAACATATATCTAAAACAAAATACAAAAAATGCGTGCGATTTTTATATACAAAAATTTGTATATAGATATTTAAAAAATCTCATTTGTTAGAGTTTGTAAATTCGCTGATTAACTCAGAAATAATTTGGAACTGCTTTTCGGTAAGGTCGTGAAAAGGGATTTGCAGAGACTCTTTTTCAATGCCCAAAAGGTAATCTGCCGACACGCTGAATGTGACGCATATGCGTTTGAGGACACCATAAGAGGGCTGGCGTGCATCCGTTTCATAAGACGAGACGACCCCTTTGGACACACCGATGCGTTCCCCGAACTGTTTTTGTGTCAAACCGTTTGATTCTCGGAGCATTCTAATCTTTTTGCCCATCATAGCCGCATTCCTCATTTCTGCTTTTACCCTTTAATTTTATAGTATGAGAAAACACTAATGGAATATTAGAACACTATTTGTTGACTTTTGGCGAGAATAGGCGTAAAATAAAAGCAGAAAATTTTGAAAGGAATTGAACCATGAAAATCAATATAAAATCCAAAAAAACTGTTTTTATCCTTATCGCGGTAGTTGCTGTGCTTGTGGGTATTATTACTGCGATATTAGTTACATATCAACATTCTCACACGCCGCAAACAGTCGAAATCGTTTGCGACGCGGATAATGCGTATCTTTCCGAAAACGGCAATAACAAAATTCTTGTCTTGCGCATAGGCAATACACTTCAACTTTCCACCATCATCGAGCCTGCTGATTGCAAAGCAAAGGTTGTATGGGCAGTTGAGGGCGACAATAAAGCGGAAACCGGCGAGGGGAAAGTAATTTCTCTTGACAATACCGGTTTGATAACGGCAGAGAACGCCGGCAAGGTTATTGTAAAAGCAACGGCGGGCGAGGGTAAGAAAGCAAAGTCCGCAACAATTACCGTGATGGTTACAAAATCTGATGCGGAATTGATGCAGGAATTGAAAGATGAAATCGCCGCGCTGCCGGATACGGAAAATCTTACGGCGGAAGATAAAGAAAAGGTTGAGGAACTGAAAGCAAAATATGATTCTCTTTCTGCTGAATACAAAGACCGTTTGACGGATGAGAAGGATAAGCTTTCCAATGCGGTATCTAAGGTTGAGGAAAGCGTACAGGAGCCGACCGGCGTAACAAGTGAAGAGAGCACGACGGCTGAAACAACCAGTGCACCCATTGTAACGCCGCCGACAACGACAAAACCTTCTGACAATACTTCTACAACAAAACCGTCCGGCGGCAGTTCCGGCACGACAAAACCTACTGAGCCGACAACTTCCAAACCGAAACCAACGGAGCCTACGACATCTAAGCCGACTGAACCTACTACTTCTAAGCCGAAGGACTTTGCTATGTCTCCGGAGGAGGCTATGGCGTATGCGAGAAGTGTGTGTGAAGCACGGGGGTTGAAATGGCAGGAACTTTACACTAAAGATAATGTGGGTTGGAATGTGCCGGCTACTATTGGAATTGAAGATACTGAGGAACAAATCAAGGAAAATATCCGTGGTAGTATCGATTGCACTTATCACAAGTATGCAACTGAATATAAGATAATTATTGAATCGTGTAAAGATGCAGTTGGCAATGATGCTTATAAAATGTACTTTTTGTATGCTGATTAACACAAATCAACAACTCAATCATGCTCCTCTTTAGGGATTAAAATCAACCACTCGATACCAATCATCTCCCTGAAAAACAAGCAAAATATTTTGATCAGAATAATTGTATTATTTACACGCAAAACAAGAATTTTGTTATCGCCGTTTTCAGAGAGGTACGCATTATCTACATCCGCATTACAAACAATTTCGATTGCCTGTGGTGTATGGGAATGTTGATATCAATCACTCGACACATTTGGTGTAAGCTTTATAGCTTTGGTTGATTAGCCTCAGTCCCTTTTGGGACTACGTTATGTGAGAATATATAGGCACCGGTGGATATTATGCCAAGTCTGCCGCTCTGCGATGCATGATTAAACAGTTCCGACGAGTAAGAACAGTGTCATGCATATACAAAACCTCGCAATAACATTGGCGATGGCATCACTACATGCTTTACAGCATGGTCTGTTGCTTCGATAACAGACAACTAATAAGATTAAACTGATATTGTTTCCATATAAAAATCGAGGCGGGGAAAACTCAAAGCACAGCCGTCTTTGCATCGGCAAATAATCAATCACTCGACATTAGGTGTAAGCTTTATAGCTTTGGTTGATTAGCCTCAGTCCTTTTGGGACTACGTTATGCGAGAAAACATAGGCACCGGTGGATGTTATGCCAAGTCTGCCGCTCTGCGATGCACGATTAAACAACTCTGACGAGTAGGAGTAGTGTCGTGCATATACAAAACCTCGCAATAACATTGGCGATGGCATCACTACATGCTTTTCAGCATGGTCTGTTGCTTCGATAACAGACAATTGACAAGATTAAACCCAATATTGCATATCCTATTTAAAAATATTTTCATTTTTTCTTGCTTTTTCAAATGCAATTTGTTATATCCCTATCGTAATTCTTTATTTCTATTTTTTGTTTTGTTCAATAAATAAATTCCTCCAAACTTTTTAGTAAAGAATTACACATCGGAGGCGAAACTGCGGTTTATGCTACATACATATCCCGCAGCCCCAAGGAAAAATTTCATCTCCAAAAAGCAAAAAGAGCTTGCATCATGCATGCTCTTTTTGTTTTAGGGGTTTTTATTCCCAATCTATACCGGATATATTCCTATTGTAAGTTCGGCATTAAATTAGGTGATTTGAGTAAAACTAAAATTCACAATCATGTTGAAATAGTCACAATTCTAAGATACAATTAACACAAGAAAAGATGTGGTGAAATATAGCGGTTAGCTGCAAATGATTTTAAAACTAAATAAACAAGGCGTTTAATGTTCAGATGCTAAAAGCTCTGCAATATTATACTGTATTCTTTTGGCTTTGCAATAAATAAGAATTGATACAACCGAAATAACGAGGTTACAAAGGATAAAGCTAATTTTGATAAACTTCGTTTGAAGGCTAACAAAAAAGAGAGGTGCTATATGAAAGATAACGGATATATTACGCTTTGGGATACTGAATGTATTTTTGTTGAAGAAAGTGACGGTATTATCATTATACCCAAAGACAAAGATAACTTTAAGAATTTTAGGCCGCATTTCAGAGATGAGAATTTTATTCTCAAATATTGCGGATTGGCTGGAAATAACTCTATTGCATTTATTGAACAAGTGAGGTCCGAACCGGATTACGCAATTAAATTGATTCCTAAATACATAGTTAAGGATTCTTATGACAATTCATTTACTGGTTTTGAGATGATTGGTGAAGTCATTGATGATTTTTTTAGCCCGTCTCGTTATTTCTATGATCGTTCAAAATCAGGAGTTGATATGAATGAAGACTTTATCTATCATGATGAAGTTGCTGAAGAATGGACCATTGTTTTTGAGGGAAAGTCTATTATTATTGCATTGTCTTACGGTGGTATTTTATATGAGGGTATAGCAAGCGATTTAATGCTACATCCAAAGTTGAGAATTAGTTTTGAAAAAACAACAGATGTACAGTATGTATATCGAATATATTTATTTGTCGAAAGATTTTTGCAGATTGTTCGCTACGATACAAATTGTGGAACATTCCGAATCGATCTTTATAGTGAAAGAAATGGAAAACCGTCCTATAATGGCTATTTGAATGATATAGGTTCCGTTCAAAATCATCATCTCAAAAGATATAACGATGTGGAATATGGATGTTATAAACCTTATATTCAACGCTTCTTACAATTTGCTGCGGATAATCCAAAGTATACTGCCAATCACTATCCTACAGAAGGCATTCGATTCCGCGGAAGGCAGTATTCCGCAGTTGACTACATGAATATTTTTACGGCGTTTGAGTCAGAGTGTCACGCTAAAGAAGATGTGTATGAAAATGCAGATGCAGAAAAAGTGCAAATCATTAAGGATTCGCTGGTAGCGCGATTAGATGAATATTCGAAAGAAAATCTGCAGCAAGAAGAAAAGGAGTTCTTGGAGAATGCAAAAAAACGCATATTGCAATTAGGTACACAGTTGGGGCAAACGAGAAAGATTATAAATGCATATCATATTTTACATAACGCTTTGGACAGTTCTATCGAGAATATTTTCAATTCACCTGGCTTCAAGTTAAAAGGTCCTTTACAGGATAAAGATCTAAAAAAGATTGCAAAAGTATTAGTTAGGCAGAGAGGTTCTATTGTCCACGGCGGTTTTTCCGGTCCTTTTTCCGATATGGACGCACAAAGAATTCGTTTTTTAGAAATTCTTACATATGCACAGTTACTGAGACGAATTGGGCTTGAAGATGCAGATATTGAACGTGTTATTGGTGCATTGTTTAGAAGCAATTATGTATTGTTTCATGAAAATTATCATTGACATAGCTACCAAACATTTTCACAAAGAATTACAAAATTATAAAAAGATTATCATAAGCTTTTTTTGCGCAACATATTTTAGCGATTGGTTGATGTACAGATTTATAGTAATACTTTGAAGTGAAAATATAAAGAATTACCCCATTGATGATTCGTTTTGTTGAAAGTTAATTTAAAACGACATAGAGATTTTATAAAATTAAACAGAACTGTACGCTGCGCAGAAAATTTGGAAGATACCAAAGAACTTAAACCAACTATCATATTAAAGGTTGAGGTAACTGCAATTTACAAATAGATTTTTATCTTACTCTTAGGCGGGAATGAAGTGTTTTATAGCTTGGAAAGTAAACTGCAACGAAAAATGCCCGCACTTAACTTTCCGGCGATAAAGAGGTGTTAAAATGGCAAATTATAGGGGTGTCAAATTTTATTCAAAAAACGACTTAAGTAGTGGTGTTAACCTAAAAAAAGCAGAGCCTATTATCGAAAATTTCTCGAAAGGAAAAGAATATTTTGATGTTAATGAGGTTATTGAATTATATAATATTAAGCAGTTTTTTGATAACGGAATTAAACTGCTGGAATGGACTCCACAGAAATACCAGACTCTACAATCAACCGTCCAAAGTTTTATGGCCAGTATTGGGAAATTTTTTTCAAAACTAAATGCAGATAATTTTGAAAAAATCATTTCAGAGGTCGATTTCTTATATCGTAGTGATTTTTTTAGTTTACTTGATTTATTCAAGGTGCAAGAAAGAATACCCTCACCTTTAATCAAAGAACTTTTAGAACACGAAAAAATACGGTTGCACAATATTCTTTTATGTAAAAATATAACATACCATTTTCAAGATGTCATTCGAGAATACATGTTAGAGGATGCTGAAACAGCAGAAATTCTACTTTCTAATTATTTGGAAAAAGAATCGGAAAAGTATTATATTCCAAAATGCCTATCGGCAAAAGATAAAGAAAAAATCTTAAACAACTATATTGGTTCTCCAAAGGCGAACCCCAACTATTTACACTTGATTTTTGTTTCCAACCCATCTCAACTGTTACCGTTTAGCGACAAAACAAAGTTGAAAGCAAGAAAGGCATACGAACAATCTGTAGAAGAAATGTTTAAAGACAGCCCCGGCTATTGTTACGGCGTAAGTGTTACTTTTTCCGGTTCTCAAAGTAAAGAAATTGTAGAAAACTATCATAATCATATATTAGAATTTTCATATGGGACAAGCTGGATTCGGGATAATTTGGACTTTCCTACACTTTTAAACAATTTTATATTCTTATTTAATTTCACGGATTTATATTTTCGTTCTCAGTGGTATCACAGGGAGTCTCAACGAGGCACATTGGAGGCTTTGGCAGGAATACAGGGAAAATCAGAGTACTTCACAGGAGTATATTTTGATTTAATGTCTATGCTGTCGCTCTCTCAAATAACGGGATATGCAAGCGAATTGCAAAAAAACCATATTGAACTGGAAACAATGATTGAATGGTTTTTTAAAGAGTATTTAAAAGAGGAATTCGGAGTAGAAAATTATTTGTTTTCTGCTCCATCGAGTCAAGCATCTTATGTAGAAAAGTGCAAGCTACTTGCAATAGAATTTGAAAGAATACTGAAACAATTCACGCTATATGTTGAAGATGCAGTAATTGACCAAGAATTGTTAGAAATATCTTCAACACCTGTTAAGTTTGAAGATATTCCGAGCATGATTCCAAATAAATACTTGTATCCGGTAGAAAAAGAATGCCGGTATTTGATGCATCTTCTTTTCTCAGATCAATCAATCATTCATTTTACAGAAAAATTTCAGTCAAAATATCACTCGTTCTATGAACTGATTAAAAATGAATCTATATTTAAATCGGATTTTTTCAAATATCAGATTCCCGAGATTCATTATTTAATTGAAAGAAAAATACTGAGTTGTGACAATCACAATCAATTATTTTTGAATTCTAAAAAAGCGTGGTTGCTTAAAGACTTGTACGACAATGGTGTTAGCCGAACAGACTATGTGTCAAATTTCCTGTCCGCATTTGACGAGCAGGAGCAAAAAGCAATGTTTACATTCGGCAGTACGCTGTTTTCAGCGCCGGAACAGTCGTACTTGAATTATATGCTTAATAACTCTGAGTTCTCAAATGCATTAGCATTACGCAATAGTTATTTACACGGAACAAACCCAACAGACGAGAAAGCAAACCGTCAAGATTATTATCAGATTTTAAAATTACTTGTATTGGCTGTCATTAAAATAAATGAGGAATTTTGTTTTGCAGATGAACACTTAAAAGAAATGTCAAAATGAAGGGGACAACACTTTTATCCAGTAGTATTAATAAACTATCGAAATCTTAACGCTATATATCAAGCCGCAACTTTAGGGTAAATTCTTCAATATAGTTTCGCCGTTTATTGTATAACCTGCGTTTTGATAAAATGCATCTCTTAGTATCTTGTTTTCTTCTAATGATGCATCTACCTCGCTTAATGAGCCCTCTATATGCAAATCCCCATAGTCGTGAGCTCGTTTTTCAAACAATTCTAAAGTTTTAGAACCTATTCCAACGTTTCGATAGGGATAGTTAAAATATATATCACAAAGTTTCATATATGGATGAGAATAAGCTGTATCATCAAAAACATATTTGAGGTTTCCGATTTCTTCTTCCTTATTGTTCAAAATTTTATAAATTCCAAATGTAGTGAGATTACCATCTTCATCAGCATATTGCATATGACGAATTATAAACAAATTTTTGTTCTTTGCTTCAAATATTACATCCTTGATTAAAGAGCCGTCCGAAGCATATCCAATATTGTCTTTCTCATATTTTTTACGAATCTTTTTGTTGTGAATACGATCTAAAATCATAATGCTTTCTCCTTTCAATAACTTAATCATAACATATGTTTTCTTGAATCTTCAACAGTTGAAAGAGTAAATGGGGATGAATTCAATGAGTATGAACAACAAAACATCGCATTATTAGTCAATGCAGGAAACAAAATGGACTTAGATACGAAATTGAGTACAAGGATAAGCAAATTTTAATCTTATAATCGCTTGACATCTGTGTAAAAACATTAGATATAATCAACTGGAAAAGTAATCATCATATTTTTACGAAAAAACAAAATTCTTTCAGAAACACAAAAAGCTTGCAATGTTGGGTTACAGGCTTTTTTGTTTTATAAAGTAATGGCAATGTTTTTCGAACACTTTTTTAACAAGGTTAGGATGTGAAGGATTTCAACATAGAGATTGCGATATTGATTGCTGACTATAAATACTATTGTAAAGCAAGCGGTTTTGTTTGCATACCATGCAGAAAGTCGACATGAGTAACTATCCGTATATTGCAAAATATCACCGAATGGTAAAAAACTTCGAAATTCATCAAGCAACAAAACAGCTTGTCCGTCATATTAAATGGGTGGTCATAAGTGGTGACTTTGTAGATGTTTTTGTATCCATGGAATCCCATTACAGAATGCATTTACCTGCGCTAGCTTCACCTTAAATATATTAGACATCCACTTTTCGAAATTCGTTTTCATATTTTCCTTCTAAGTAGGTCTACCGTATTTGGTCAAGGTAGATGAACTAAAGGACATCCTTGCGCGCAATCTTAAAAAATCCACCGACAAGGGAAAAGAATCCACTTGTTTTTAAACAAGAACCGAAATCTTTATAGACTGATTTTAAGAGGTAGTTTACTTATCGCATAGCAATACTCACATGAAAATATCACATAATAAATGTGCTTTTTGTCGAACTATTGAATTTTAAAGATTTTTGTGTTACAATCTATCACAAATAGTATTGTAAAATGTGGAGGAAATAATATGAAACTTTTTAGAGTGTTACATTTATCTGATATTCATGTTGGGGATACATACGCAGATTCCGAGGATATTGCGTATAGAATAATTTCTGATATAGAGAGTGAAAACATTTCGGATATACAATGTGTTATTGTTACCGGGGATATTTTTGAGGGTAGTTGCGGTCAAAGTGATAACATAGTATCTGAGGCTGTAAAGTTTTTTAATATTATCTTTAATGAATTAAAAGCATCTAGATCTTCAAGCATAAGCAAAAACGATTTTTTGTTTGTTCCAGGAAATCATGATATTATTAGAGCAGAGGATGAATCTAAGCGTTGGACTAAATATCGTGCTTTTTTAAGCGGCTTCTACGGCTCAATTCCGGATTTCTATGATCCTAACGATTTCTCTCTGTTGAAAACATATGATGAAAACAGGATCGCTTTTGCTGGCTTTAATTCATGTGGGCTAAAAGAAGAAGCCTTGTTTGATTCAAAGCTCCTTAAAGATATAAATAAAATCGACGATTCGCTATTCAATACAGTTGGTTTTTCCAAGGACGAATTGTTAAAATTCGTAGATACACAAACGAAGAACAAAACCTTTGTTGATTTTGGCGAAATTGCGCCTAAACAAATATTAAATGTGAAAAGAGAACTACGCAAATATGATGATTATAATATAGTTGCGTTTTTTCATCATCATTTCTATTTATTTCCGGAGGTTTACAGTAAGTACGGTGATTCTAGCTTGATTCGGAATTACACTAATATTATCCAACAGTTGCAACAAGCTCATGTCAAAACTGTGTTACACGGGCATAAACATTTTGATTTAGAAAGACCGCTAATTACAGATTCCTATTACGAGAACGCAAAGGATGTCATTAATATTATTGCCGGAGGTTCTGTAGGAACTTCTCGAGTTTCGAAGCACACATTTAATATTATTGATTTTTATGATAAAGACAGCGATGTAGAGCTGGTACAACGAAAATTTGTATATAACAACGATAAGCTTGAACCTGTAATTATTAGACAAATCCCACCCAAGGCAGGAGACGATAATTCGAGTATCAAACTTCTTAATATTTTTAAATTAAACAATTTGGATCTGTTTTCTCTATACTCGCATGCAATTGAAAAGATTAATATTGTAGCAGATGATTACAACAATATGCTTAAGTGGTTGGAAAATGTCTTTGTTGGTTTTGACGAAATACACAAAATGTTTGAAAAAGATACATTATGTGTGTTTTTCTTGCTGTACGCAATGAATTATAGGGTGCTTAAAATTAAGCAAATATTGGGCGGAGAAAGCATAGATTCGTCATATTATAAAATTTTAAATGATTTGTTATTTGATAATATTAAGAATGTTAGTTTTGATAAAACACAATATTTGACGATATTTGAGCAAAGTGATTTGAACAAATTAAAAAAGACATATGATGAAATTTTTGATACTATTCAAAATAAAAAGGACAAATATTACTTATCTTTTAGCATGATTGCTATTTTTATAACTGATATCTACCTAATGTTGAGATATTATGCAGGGAGCTTTTATAATAAATATATTAAATACAAAGTTAATATCAAGCTTGATGAAACCGAATTTCATCAAAATGTTCCTGTACAAAAAATAATGATTCATTCTGACGCCGATCGTAGAAGTGCATTTATCGACCTCAGATGCAATTCAGCTACAGCACATAAGTTATCAGTTTTATTTGTCAAAGAATTTGAATTGATGATAAGCGAATTTGAAGACTATTTTAAAACTGTTGGGTTGAAATTGTATTATTTAACACCTAAAATTGAAAAAAGTAATATTCCAAACGCTATAGATAATTATAATTTTGAGGCTTATATTCCTACTCTTATACCTCTTTTAACTGGAGATAATATTTATGCTAAAAAAGAGGTGTTTGCAAGAGAATTAATTCAAAATTCCATTGATGCTATAGCAGTAAGAGCCTCGAAAGATGCTAATTTTGATCAAACAATATATATAACGATAGGGCAAGAACAGGGTCGAAAATTTTTTAAAATTAAAGATTTCGGAACAGGTATGGATAGATTTAAAATTGAGCGCTATTTTACAAGTATAGGGCGAAGTTTTTATTCTGGTACCGAATATCGTGATTTGGAAATTAATTATAAGCCCATTAGCAATTTTGGAATCGGTTTTTTGTCTGCATTTATGATTTGCAGAGAAATCGATGTGAAAACAAGATATTATTTAGACGAAAAGGAGGGACTAAAACTACACATACCCAACTATGATGGTTGCTTTTTCATTGAAAAAGATGATACATTAGATATAGGGACGGAGATAACGCTATATATAGATGAAAAGATTAGCCATGATATTCAACCTGAAAAGATTGTTGAATATATTCACAATACAATGAAAGATATCGCTTATACTATCTCTATAAAAAATGATCTGACTCAACAAGAAGAATTAATTGAATCAAGGGCAATAAGAAGGAATGTTTCTAAAGATGATTTGCTTTTCGTTCCCTTTATGGATTCTGGGGAAATTGTTAAAGACGTTTGTATAGAAGAAACTATTAGAAATGGTGATTTCATAGAGAAATATCCATATGGATTGCTGATAGATGTTACTGGAGAACATTTCGGTGGAACGATTATGAATTCTGGAATCGAATTGCATGATACGAGTATTGAAGAGGTATGGGGAATGCTACTGAAAAATTTTGATCCAAGAACAAGATTTTTCAATAATTTTTTTCTGTTTAATTTCCCGTCAAATTATTTAAATATTGATGTTTCAAGGGAGAAAATTGCAGGGCTAACGGATGTGGTAACATCTGATTTTAAAATAGTGTTAATGAGTGAAATTTCTAAGCAAATTACAGAATATATCAACTTGTGTCAAAGACAAGAAACCCAAAATAAAGCAATTAATTTGCATTTCTTAATAATGGATTTAGTAGAACTTTGCAAAAAGGACTCTAAGTTATCTAATTTCACTAAAAATCTGATGCGTATGAAATATGTGTTATATGTTCAGTTCAAAGAAGACACCATTGATTTGATTGTAAATAGGCGGGACAACAGACCCGCTGGTGCAGTCGCTTATACGCAGAAAAATCATTCAACATGTTTCACTGCTTTCAATAAATTCACGTCTGTAAATTCGAATGGGGATGAGAAAATAATATTATCTTTACAAAAAGAAATGCCTCATAGAATGTTCTCCCAGTTGCACGCCATGCTTGATATGCCTAATCTTTTTCTCGATGGGGATTTAGAGAATTACTATTATCGTTACAGAAATATACTATTAAAAATGGAAGAAGAATTACGAAAGAGGTTAAGAAGTAAAAATGATAATATGGTTTATGTATTCTTATTTTTATTAACTCTCTTGCCAAAGGAAGACGGGAGAAATAATCATAGTGTTGTCATGGAAAATCTGTTAATTATGCTTCTGGGTCATGATACCGTATCTCAAGTTGAGCGTGGGAAATGTAGGGTTTCTATTCAATATAATGACATTAAAGAAGTACTTAAAAGGCTAAGCTTAGAAAACAAGTAGATCTTAAGAAAAATTACGATGTGGATACGGGAGTGCGTTTCGTGTCATTTTTCGTATTCTGTTTTTAAGGAAGACATTCTTTTCAAAAAAGCAAAAGAGCTTGCAATGTTTGTTTGCAGGCTCTTTTGTTGAATGAAGTAATGGTAATGTTTTTCTAACACTTTTCTAACATTTTTGTCAAAATACAGAGACGTTGATACATTTGGATGAATTGAAAATTTCGGTTGGTATACGCTAAAATTCGTTGATATGCAAGGGCTTAGAACGGGTTTTAAAGAACTTGAAAAACGCACAATAACAAATGTTTAACAAAACTCAAAATCCAGTGGTAGCGATACCGTGCCGGTTCGACCCCGGCCACCGGCACCAAAACAAAAATCCGTTCTCGAAAGAGAGCGGATTTTTGTTTTGTATTCTTCATTCTTCATTTTTCATTATTTATTTATGCGGATGTTCGTAATGCATAATGCATATTTTAGGTGCTCTGCTTACGCAAAAAATCTTTTCTTTTTTTATATTTCCCCTCTTTTCTTTTATACAGTATAGGTGTATACTATGGGAAAAATTTGAAATCGAGTTGAATACTATGCCGCAAGAACCGATTACCGCCGTGATTGTCGGCGCGGGGCACCGCGCGATTATCTATGCAAAATTGGCGCTTACAAACCCTGAACTTTTAAAAATTGTCGGCGTGGCAGACCCCGACCCCATTCGCCGCAAAAAAACGCAGGAAATGTTCGGCTTTCCGCAAGAAAACTGCTTTGAAAATGCCGACGCGCTCGCACGAGTGCCGAAATTCGCAGACGCCGTGATTAACGGCACGATGGACCAACAGCATATTGAAACCGCTGTGCCGCTTTTGAAATTGGGCTATGATATGCTCCTCGAAAAGCCCTTTGCGACCAACGAACGCGAAATGCGCGAACTCGTAAACTGCGTGCGCGAAAACGGCAACAAGGTGATGATTTGCCATGTACTTCGGTACACGCCGTTTTACCTTTCTATTAAAGAGCGCGTGGCGTCGGGCGAAATCGGCGACATTATCAATATTCAAACCAACGAGCATGTCAGTTACCACCACCTTTCCACCTCGTATGTGCGCGGAAAATGGGCAAACTCCGACGAATGCCACACCTCGATGCTGTTGGCGAAATGCTGTCACGATATGGATATGATGATGTGGATGATGTCGGAAACGAAACCCGTTTCGGTTGCGAGCTTCGGCAGTCAATTTCAATTCAAGCCCGAAAATGCGCCGAAAGAGGCAGGCACACGGTGTTTGGTGGACTGCCCATTGGTGAATACCTGCCGCTATTCCGCAAAGCGGCTGTATTTAGACCAACCCGAGCGCTGGGCGTTTTATATTTGGGACAAGTTAGAGGGCATTGAAAACCCGACCGATGAAGACCGTATCAATCTGTTAAAAGGCGACAGCAACTACGGCAAGTGCATTTATAAATGTAATAACAATGTGGTGGACCACCAATCCGTGCTTGTAAATTTCGCAAGCGGGGCGACGGGCACACACAATATGGTCGGCGGCTCGTCGCGTTCGATGCGGCATATCCATATTATCGGCACAAAAGGTGAAATTTACGGTGATTTTGAGGAGTCTAAATTCACCGTTTCCAAAATTCACCCGACCAAGACCGATGAAAAAATTGTGGAAGAAGTCGATTTGCGCGTGACGGGCGATATGGTCGGTGCATACGGCGGGCACGGCGGCGGCGACGAAAAGTTGGCGGCGGATTTTGTGAAATTCCTGCGTGGCGAAACCCCGAGCCTTGCGTGTACTTCCATTTTCGACTCGGTTGCCGGCCATTTGTGCGTCTACCTTGCCGACAAATCCCGCGAGGAAAACGGTGCGCCGCAACAAGTGATTTTGTAAAATACCGAATAAAAAGCAAAGCGCTTGCAACGAGTTGCAAGCGTTTTTTTACCCATTTACAGTTTGGGTACCGCAGTGGATATAATTTCTATTCAAAAGGGCATTTTCTATAAAATACTGATTTTTTCTCGAAAAATAATAGACATTGTTCCGAATAAATCGGTTGACGAACGGTGGGTTTTGGTCTATAATAGATATATTCTATTAAAAAGAGAGGAAAAACAGATGAAATTAGAAGCTCTGCTGCACAAAGTCTACGGCACGACGCCGAATGACGGCAATTTGCAGCCGAAGGAAGCGATTGCTTACGGCATTGCCGGTTTCGGTCAAAACCTGATTTGCACCATCATCGGTTCGTATTTGACGGTTTTCCTGACCGACGCATTGCTGTTCGGCAGCATTCCGAAGGACAGCATTTTCGGCGGCGTTACAGGCGCAATGGCGGTGGCGTTCTTAATGCTCGGCACGCGTGTGTTTGACGCACTCAACGACCCGATTATGGGCTCGATTGTGGACAGAACCCGCAGTAAGTGGGGCAAATGCCGCCCGTACTTAAAGTGGATGGCAATCCCGATTGCGGTGATGACCATTATCTGCTTCAACCCGTTCCTGCCCTCTAAAACGCTTTCGACCTTTGTGATTATTTCCGTTATCTATGTCATTTGGTCTATGGTTTACACCGTGGCAGATGTTCCCTATTGGGGGCTTTCCACCTGCATGACCAACGACACCGTGGTCAGAGGCAACCTGTTGACCGTTACGCGTTTGCTTTGCACCTTGGGTGCCGGCATTGTAACCGTGGGCGTGCCGATTATCACCTCTGCGGTAACGGCAAAATATAAGGATGAGGCAGGCAATGTTTTGCCCGAGTTCATTCAGGCAAACGCCGATACCTTAAAATGGACTTACTTCATTTGCGCGGTGGTGTTTACCGTTGTAGCCATTCCGATGTTCTTCTATGGCTTTAAAAACACCAAAGAGCGTTACACCTCTACCGAAACCCCGCCCTCACTCGGGCACAACCTCAAACTGTTGTTCAAAAACAAGCAACTGTTGTTAATCGTGCTTTCCGGTATTTTGGGTGGTGCAAGAATGGTATATACCTACACCGGCGGCTTGTACTTCGCAAAATATGTTTTGAAAAATGAAGGCGTATACTCTCTTATTACGCTGTTGGTAGTCCCCGGCGGTTTGGTTGCCTCCATTCTCGTGCCGTGGATGACCAAGAAATTCACCAAAAAATGGGCATACATTTATGTACATATTTTGGGTGCGGTCGTCATGTTCGCGATGTACTTCATCGGCTATGACGCACCGTGGAAATTGGTGGTTTGCGCTATTGGTCTTGTGCTTCTCGGCATTCCGCAGGGCGTCAACAACATTATCACCTACGCTATGATCGGCGACACCGTCGATTACCTCGAATGGAAAACCGGCGAGCGCGCAGAGGGGATTTGCTTCGCGATGCAAACCTTGATGAACAAGGTCGGTATGGCGGTCGGCGCATTTATCGGCGTGTTCTCTTACAGCTGGGCGGGCATCAACCCCGAAGCCTCCATCGCCATTACCCCCGAGGGCGAAACCATTCTTTGGAATGTGCTTGTGCTGTCGGGCGCGATTAGCATGGTCGGCACCATTATCCCGATGCTGTTCTACAACATCACGGAAAAGAAACAGCAGGAAATGGTTAAAGAAGTTGAGGCAAGAAAAGCCAAAGCGGCAAAATAATTCGTTCTGTGATGTTGGCGCGTTCGGGAAACCGAGCGCGCTTTTTTCTGTGCAGAATATTGACGAAACGGTCAAAAAAAGGTATGATTAGACTATTACTTTTGCAAATACGGAGGGCTTGGTTTTGAGCAACAAAAAAGATTCCGGAAAATGGGGGCGCTATATCGGCTACGGCGTCGGCGCAGTCGGTTTGGATTTAAGCTACGGGCTGTTTTATTCCTATCTTGCGAAATATTTAACCGATGTTTTGTTAATGCCCGCGGCATTTCTGTTGATTTTAACCCCGATTGCACGCATTTGGGACGGCATTAACGACCCGATTATGGGCACGATTGTAGACAGCACCAAAATGAAAATGGGCAAATACCGCCCGTGGATTATGATTGGCGCGTGTGCAAACGCCGTGGTATTGGCGCTATTGTTTACCAACCCCGGCATACCGTTAAACTCCGTTTGGCTGTATGTGTATGTTGCGGTGATGTATATTGCTTGGGGCATGACCAACACCATGGCGGATATTCCTTATTGGAGCATGGTGCCGAGTTTCACCAACGACCCGAAAGAGCGCAACTTGATTTCTACCGTAGCGCGTACATTCAGCGGCATCGGGCAGGGCATTGTCACAATATTCACGCCGTTTGCGCTGGTGTTGCTCGGCACGGGTGCAAGTGACGCGGAAAAGAAAATCAGCGCACAGGGGTTCAGCCGTTGGGCAATGCTTTGCGCGGCATTGCTTGTGGTATTTGCCGTGATTTGCGCGAGCGTCACCAAAGAGCGCCATGTGGTGTATAACAACGACAAATTCAGCTTTAAAAAGCTGTTCGCCGTACTCAAAAACAACGACCAACTCATCGTATTTATGGTATTTGCCATGATTTCCAACGCGGGTTGGTACTTAACCAGCGGCGTGGGTGCATACTATTTTGAAAATGTGGAGGGCGACATTACAAAGCAAAGTATGTTTGCCACCTTCGGGGCGGTCGGTTCGTTCTTGGGGCTGTTTGTTATTCCGATTATGCAAAAGAAATTCACCCGCCGCACGATTTATCAATTCTGCTTGATTATGGTCATTGTCGGCTATGCGCTGATGATTGTGTGCGGACCGGTGCTCCACCAAATGTTGCTTTTAAATATTGCGTATATTATCGCGTCGGTCGGGATTGCGTCGATGTTCGTCAACCAAACGGTTATGCTTGCCGACATTGTGGACTACGGCGAATACAAAACCGGCAAACGCCAAGAAAGCACAACTTTCTCGATGAAGGGCTTTTTGCAGAAAATGGCGTACACCGTGCAGACGATTATTCTGTTCACGGGGCTTGGACTTTCGGGCTATGACGGCGCGGCAGAGGTGCAAACCGACCTTTCCAAAACCACCATCAGCGTGATGACCTTTGTCATTCCGCCGATTTTGGTGTTTATCTCATTCTTAGTATTCTCAAAGAAATACAAACTGTACGGCGAACTGTCCGAAAAAGTCCACGCATTCGTTGCGGCGCGTGAAGAAAAAATGGAGGAGGACGCATAAATGCGTATTCTGATTATCCGCCACGGCGACCCGGATTACGCAAAGGACTCCTTAACCGAAAAGGGCTGGCGCGAGGCGGAATATCTTGCCGACAAGCTGGAAAAAGAAAAATTAGACGCAATTTATCAATCCCCCTTAGGGCGCGCACAGGACACGGCATCGTGTACCTTAAAGCGCACGAGGCAAAGCGCCAAAACGCTCGGCTGGTTGCGGGAATTCCAAGCGCCTGTGAAAGACCCTGTGACCAAAAAAATACGCGGTCCGTGGGATTTACTCCCTTCATATTTTACAACGATTGATAATTTTTACAGTTTTGAGAATTGGACGGACACAAAGCTTATGCGTTCGGGGCTTGTGAAGCACGAATATAACCGTGTGGGCAAGGGCTTAGATAAAGTCTTAAAAGCGCACGGGTATGAACGACACGGCAGATATTACAAAGCCGTGCACCCAAACCGCGACACGGTTGTATTCTTTTGCCATTTCGGGGTGGAGTGCGTCATGCTGTCGCATTTGCTCGGCATCTCGCCCGTGATGCTGTGGCAGGGCTTTTGCGCCGCGCCGACCTCGGTGACGACGCTGTACACTGAGGAACGCGAAGAAGGCATTGCGGTATTTCGATGTGCTTCGTTCGGCGATATTTCGCATTTATATGCGAAGAATGAGCCGCCCGCGTTTGCGGCGCGCTACTGCGAAACCTTTGATTGCGAAGACGAACGCCACTAACCAATACAATGACAAAATCCCCGCAGACGGTTGTTTCCGTTCGCGGGGATTGTTTTTTAGTTTGTATGCGTTTATGCGCGCAGGGTGGCACTTAAAAATTCGCGCAGACGCACATTTTGGGGGTTGTCAAACACCTCGGCGGGTGTGCCGCGCTCGGCAATCACACCGTCATGCATAAAGACAACCTCGTTGGAAACCTCACGCGCAAAGCCCATTTCATGGGTTACGATAAGCATTGTGCGGCCCTCGGACGCCAATTTGCGAATGACGCTCAGCACCTCGCCCGTAATTTCGGGGTCCAGCGCCGAGGTCGGCTCATCAAAACAGAGAATTTTCGGCGAAAGCATTAACGCGCGCGCAATCGCCACGCGCTGTTGCTGACCGCCCGAGAGTTCGCACGGGTAACTGTCTAATTTGTCGGACAGCCCCACGCTTGCAATAACCTCCTTTGCCGCACCGTCAATTTTGGCGACTTCCGCCTTTGTGTCGGCACGGGAGAGCTTCTTTGCCCTACATTCCTCTTTGACGAGCAACTCTTTTGCAAGGGTGACATTTTTAAGCACCGTATACTGTGGGAACAGGTTAAAAGATTGGAACACAAGCCCCGTGCAAAGCTGATTTTCGCGTTTTTCCGCTTTTGACAGTTTTTCTTTGCGTGCGGCGTCAAAGGTAACGCGGCCGTCCACGGTGATTTTGCCGCTGTCGGCGGTTTCCAACCCCGTAATACAGCGTAAAAATGTGGTTTTGCCACTGCCCGAGGAGCCGATAACCGAAACGACCTGCCCCTCATCTTGGGTAAAATCAATGCCTTTCAGCACTTGCGCATTGTCAAATTGTTTGCAAAGATTTTGTACTTCCAAAATGTGCATACCGTCTCACCCCTTGTAATAATCGAGTTTTTTCTCGATGAAATTGAACAACAGCGACAAAAGCCCATTGAACACCAAGAAAAAGACGCCCGTGTAGAACAGCGGCCAAATATACCCTTTGCCGGCATACCGTTCCGCCGCCATAATCAGTTCGGCAATGGCGATAACGCGCGCCAACGAAGTATCTTTTACGAGTGTGATGATTTCATTGCTCATCGGCGGCACAATGCGTTTGATGACCTGCAACAGCACTACCTTAAAGAATACCTGCGTTTTGGTCATACCGAGGACTTGTCCCGCTTCATACTGCCCTTTTGGAATGCTCTCAATGCCGCCGCGGAATATCTCGGAAAAATAGGCGGCGTAGTTGATAATAAAGGCAATCAGCGCCGCGGTCATACGCGACTGCATCGGCACACCGAACACAAGCCCCGGCACATACAGCACAACAAACAGTTGCAACATCAGCGGCGTACCGCGAATTACCCAAATAAAGGTTTTGGCAAGCCATTTTACCGGCTTAAAGCGCGACATAGAGCCGAATGTAATCATCAACCCCAGCGGGATTGCACCGAGCAATGTTACGAAAAACAGAAATAGATTTTCGTAAAATCCGTTGAATAAATCGATTGTCACCTGTGTGAAGGTCATTTTTACACCCCAAACCGCAAACAAGGACACACCCTCGACTGAGGCGAGGATAGTCGAACCCGATATGGTTTAAAACGGCATATTTCCGCTTGAACTGCGTTAAAAACCTCGCCTTAGGGGGTGTGTCTTTGCATTTTTGCTGTGTTACTTTCCGTTAGGAATCAATACTTGTCAACATTTTCGTTTTTGACAACAAGCACCTGTTTGTTGTTCATATAGGGCTTGGAGATTTCCATGGTTTCCTGTCTTTCAGGGGTAATGGTCATCCCGTTCCAAATGCAGTCAATGTTCTTGGCGTTGAGTTCTGTTTCCTTGGCAGTCCAGCTGATTTCCTGGAACACGGGTGTTACGCCGAGGATTTCACAAACCGCTTTGGCAAACTCGGTTTCAAAACCGGTCAGTTCGTTATTTTCGTCTATATAGTTCATCGGCTCAAAATAGGTAATACCGATAACCAATGTGCCTTTTGCTTTAATATATTCCCAATCGGCGGTATCCAAGGTGTCGTCCGCAGGGATTTGCGCCAAAGTGGTATCAAGTTGCTCGCTGAATTTATATTTCGCGGCGATTTCAGCAAGTTTGCCGTTTTGAATGAGTTCGTTGATTGCCGCATTTACCATAGCAACCGTTTTGGTACTGCCCTTACGGAACGCGATACCGTACTGCTCGTCAGAAAACGCATATTTGTTCACGACGGAAAGGTCTGCGTAATCCGTGCCCTCGCCAATCATGCCGATTGTGCAAACATAGTCCACCACGCAACCGTCCACGGTGCCCGAGGAAACTTCCATCAATGCTTTGGTCTGTGTGTCAACCGCGGTGTAGTTTGCGGTTTTGAAGAATTCGTCTGTCAAAATGACTTCTTCACCGGCAGACTCTTTTTCGGCAACCACATTCAGCGCGGTTTCTGTTTTGCCGCACGCGGCAAGGCAACCGACAAGCATCACGACTGCCAAAAGCAGGCAGAGCAATTTTTTCATTTTCATTTCAATTCCTCCGATTTATCATAGTAAAGTGATAACGCGTTATTATCATACCGCACAAAGCCGATTTTGTCAACTGTTGATTTGCAGTACGCCGTCAGGATTGTCGCGGTATGCCAACAGCTCGCTGACCGTCACCAGCTGAAAGCCGCGCTCGCACAGCGCGGGAATTAACGCCTCTGCCGCGTCGGCGGTTGGGGTAAATAAATCGTGCATTAAAATGATGTCGCCGTCCTCGGCGTGTTCCAGCACGCGCTGTACGGTAATGTCTTTGTTTTGGTGGCTCCAATCCATGGTGTCCACCGTCCACAGTACCGCAGGCGTTTGCAGTACGGTGCATAAGGTATTGTCATATGCGCCGCCGGGCGGACGCAAAACGGTGGTATGCTGGTTTGTCACTTCAAAAATCTTTTCGTCGGTTTTGGTGAGTTGCTCTTGAATTTGTGCCGCGGAAAGTCCTTTGAGCGACACATGGTCATAGGTGTGATTGCCCAATTCACAGCCCGATGCGGCAATGCGCCGCACGGTTTCCTCCCGCCCATCAATGCGACTGCCGACAATGAAAAAGGTTGCCCTGCCCCCAACTGCCTCCAAGGCGTCTAAAATCCGCAGGGTCACAGGGCCGTATGGCCCATCGTCAAAGGTCAGTGCCAGCATCGGCTTTGACGGGTCAATCTGCCGTACGGGTGCGTTGACCACCGTTTGCGTATCGCCTTTTGCGCGCGGCAGATTTTCGTCCGAATCCATGCCGAACAGGCTGTAACACAAAAAGATGAGCCCCAACACAATCAAAAGCACGCCAAGCGTTGCCGTCAGCAGTTTTTTCAAGCGTATAACCATACCGCACCGCCTCTGTTTGTAAACTGCTATATTATATTGCATATTTTCCGTGAAAAGACCGCAGGGACAGCCTTTCGGTGCACACCTGCGGTCTTTTTTTACAAACTTATTTGCGATAGATGATTTTGAATTTCTCGTTTTGGTGCACGGACAAAATCGGCTCAATGTTTTGGTGTTGAAACACACGCTTTCGGTAATTTGCAGTGATACGGAACACCAACGGCGACAACAGCAATACGCCGACGAGGTTCGGCAAAGCCATCAGCCCGTTGAAGGTATCCGCCAAATCCCAAACCAACTGCACGCTGGAAACCGAGCCGATAAAGGATACCAATAAAAACAGGACTTTATATACCTGCATACAGTTTCTGCCGCCGAGATATTCCGACACGCGACAACCGTACACCGACCAACCGAGCAGCGTGGAAAAGGCGAACAGAACAATTCCGACAGATACCACATAACTGCCTGCACGCCCGAAAACGGCTTCAAACGCATACATCGTTATCGCAACGCCCTCTAACCCTTCAACGGTATGCGCGCCGGTGGTTAAAATCGCCAATGCAGTCAAGGTGCAAATGACAATCGTGTCAAAGAACACTTCAAAAATGCCCCAAAGCCCCTGTTCGACCGGCTCTTTGACATCGGCAGAGGAATGGACCAATACAGACGAGCCGAGCCCCGCTTCGTTGGAGAAAATCCCACGGGCGAAGCCGTAACGCATTGCCCTTGCAATGCCGTAGCCCATCACACCGCCGCCGACGGATTTCAGTTGAAAGGCGCTCCCGAAAATTTCACCGAATGCCGGCAAAATATTGCGGAAATTTGCCACAATAACCACCAAAGCGCCGACAATATACAAAAGCGCCATCAGCGGCACGAATTTTTCGGTCACGGTCACAATGCGTTTGAGTCCGCCGAACACAATAAAGCCCGCCAGCAGGCAAATGACGATGCCCGTCACATAATTCGGGATATGGAAGGAGCTCTCCATCGCGGTGGAAATGCCGTTGACCTGTGCCACAGAGCCGATGCCGAATGAAGCAAGCAGACAAAACACCGCGAACAGCACCGCCAGCCACTTTTGATGCAAGCCCTTTTCAATATAATACATCGGGCCGCCGACCCATTCGCCCTTTTCGTTTTTATGGCGAAAATAAATGCCGAGCACAATTTCGGCATATTTGGTCATCATACCGAAAAAGGCGGAAACCCACATCCAAAAAATCGCGCCCGCGCCGCCTGCGGCAATCGCGGTGGCTACGCCGACAATGTTGCCCGTGCCGACGGTTGCCGCCAAAGCCGTCGCCAACGCCTGAAACGGCGAAATGGCGTCCTTGTCTTTGGATTTTTCGGTGTTTTGCCCTTTGCGGAACATCGAAAAAATCGTGTTTTTCAAGACATAGCCGAATTTGGTGACCTGAAAAAAGCGTGTGCCGACGGTCAAATACAGCCCGACCGCCAACAGCAAAAGCAACATCGGAATGCCCCACACGATGTTATTGACTTTGGTATTGACATTTTCAATGGCTTGAAACACTGCGTCCATAAACGCCTCCCGTTACAAAAAAACTGCTCTTATTGTATCACAAGTCCCCTAAAAAACAAGCAAAAAAAGACGGTGCGGAGGAAAATTTTTTAAAATTTCACTTCCGCACCGTATATAGGATTATTTCTGTTTCTTTCTGCGGCGAATGTACACAACTGCGCAGGCGCCTGCCACCAGCACCACAACTGCCGCGGGAATGGCAATCACCAATGCGCGTTCCAGCGGGGTATAATATTTTGAGGTGTCCGGCATTTTCGGGAGTTTGTAAAGTCCTTCGGCTTTGGCGTTGTTGCCGTAAGCAACGCGCAGAATATTGACGGAATATCCCGCCGCCTCCACGGTCGGCGCATCGGTATTCTCCACTTTTTTCACCGTCGGCACAATCGTCGTTTTGCCGAGCTCGTTGCATGCCGCCGCACTGCGGTCAGACAGCGTAAGCACATCGGCATACTGCACCTGCCCAAAGCCTGCCAGGTCATAGGTAAAGGCTTTTTTCTCGCCCGTGGTATTCACCAGCTTGACATACAGCAATTCCTGTTCGGGGTCCACCGTCACCGACTGATATACACCGTCGTTTCCGTCGGGTAATTCGGTTTCCACATATTTTGTACCGGTATTGTTCATATACAGCATTTGCGTATAATAGCTCGGGGTCAATACCACATTGTACGCGTCAAACCAAATCAAATTGATATTCCATTGTTCGGCGTCGCTTTTGGCAAGCAACGGCGCATAAGACGCCATCACCACAACATCGCCGTTTTCTTCCAAGCTCGTCATATATGCGGCTTCGGAAAGCGCGGCTTTTAAATTGGATTTGGTTTGTAAGGTTCCCACACCCCTTGCGGTTGCCGCATATTCGCCCAAAAAGACCTTTGCCCCGTCACGGTCATAACTGTCATAGCGGTCGATATTTTCTAAATACCACCAATCGTCTTGATAGTAATGCTCATCGACAACGGTATCCGTATAGTCTTTTGAGAGAATCTCCCACGACTCGTCAAACTGCTCGCCGGCACTGACGGGCCCTGCGGAAGTAATGATGGTGATTTCGGGATATTTTTCTTGAACAGCCGCTTTGAGCGCTTGCAAATTGCGGAAATACACTTCACCCCAATTTTCATTGCCGAGCCCGATATAGGAAAGCCCAAACGGCGCGGGATGTCCGTTTTCGGCGCGTTTTGCACCCCATTCGGTTGTGACATCTCCGTTTGCATATTCAATTAAATCGAGAATATCCTGCACATAATCGTCCCATTCCGAGGTTCCCGGGCGAAGGGCGATGGTGTCTAAATAGTCCTCCCATTCTTCGGCGGTTAGTTCGCCGGACTGATATTTTTGATAGGTATCGTCATACCCACAGCGCGCCTGACAGACCAGCCCCACATTGAGAATCGGCACGGGCGCCGCGCCTAAATCCTCACAAAGCTGAAAATACTCATGATAGCCGACGGAATAGCTGTTGTTATAGTCAATTTCATTGTTGCGCCAAAGATTATAAAACTGTTTGCGACTTTCCAACGGCCCGACGGTATCCTTCCAATTAAACAAATTTTCGAGGCTGTCGCCCTCTGCAACACAGCCGCCGGGGAAGCGCAGAAATGCCGGGTGCAGTGCATACAGCGCGTCGTACAAATCCTGTCGCAGAGCAGTATATTTCCAAGTATCCGTACCGTAGCCGTAACTTTTTTGCGGATACAGGCATACAAAGTCAAAAGTCACATCGCCCGTGCCGAATTTCAGAACCAAAATCCCACCGTCGGTTTTGGCGGCAGACAAATCTACGGTATATTTTGCCCAAACATCGGTCTGCACGCGAAACGTAACCGTATCGGACAGTTTTTCCCCCTGATTGTTCTCCAAAAAGGCCGTTACGGTGGTGTCGGTTTCTTTAAACCAAAGCGAGAGGGTATACATCTCTCCGGCTTTAATCCCCATACTGCCGGCGTTTTTGCTTTTCGGGTCGATATCGTAGGTTTTGTAATTGTAATATTCACAAAAGCCGTAATTTTTGACCGCGCGGTCTTTGGCGTCGGGCATATAAATATACGCGGGGTTGTTCTCGGAAATACCGCTGCCGATCTTACGGATATATTGCCCGTCAATCGTCCAGCCGGAAAGCGCTTTTTCGTCGCCGTGCAAATATTCAAACGAGTTATTGCGCACCAAATTGGCGTTTAAGCCCCCCTCTACGGCAAAATTGATGTCCTCTATGAAAGCACCGTACAAGGTATCGCTGATGTCGTGCGAGATATTTTCGGCGTCAACGGTCACCGCTTGCACATCGGGCTTTGCGGCAAATACAATCTGCGCCGTACCAAGCAGCAAAAGTAAGGTTAGGGCGAATGCAATTCCCTTTTTCAACATAAAAACAGCCCCCTAAAATATACTGATTTAATAGTAACACGATTTTGTACCTTCTCGCAAGTGTTTTTTCGGTATTTTTTCATAAAAATTCCGAAACGGCGACGCGTAAAACGGTTGAATTCGGTCAAAAATCATGGTACACTTTTGGTGGTGATACTATGTCAAAATTGGAAAATTTAAAAAAAGGGGAGCTTTCTGTATCGGGACGCCTGCGCCGTCGTTTGGAGGACGCGCTGGATGTCAGTTTTGCCGTTTCGCAAATTCAAATTCAGACCATGGAGGAGTTTGAAGCCGCGTTATATGTGCCATTTCAAGCGGGCACACCGATTTTTTACCGCGGCGAACGCATATGCAGCCCGAAACGGCGCTTAATTCCCACCTATCTGCGCACGCCTGCGCTGTTAGAAGAAACGGAAAACACTGTTTTTACCTATATCACCGGGCAAACCCTGTTCGATTTTTACACGGAAAAGCCATCGTTTTGCTCGGTATATGAAACGCTGTACGGTAAGCCGGACATAGACCGTATGTACCCGATGATTGCCTTTGCACAGCACTATTTGGACATCAGCCCCTTTATTGATTTCAGCGCGTCTTTGTATGTTGCGCTTTCCTTTGCCTTAAAGGGCAGGCAAGCGTTTTCCGACGATATTGTCATTTACACGGCGTTTGACATCGGCGATGACGACACGACCTGCGACGAAGAACAGGTCAACCGTTGGCTTTCCGATTACAGCGTCGGTATTGTGCACGCCGAGACCCCCGAGGAGGTGCGCGCACTGCTTAACGAATATCAAAAGCAAACCGGCACTTCTCCTGCCGCGCTGTTGCGCAACCCGAAAGAAATGGAACTGCTGTTTGCAAGCGTTTCCCCCACGGCAAAGCTTATCAACATTCCCACCAACGATTTGATGAAATACCAACAGGGCGTGTTTTTACTGCTCAACAACTTCTGTTTAATGGATGCCGCGTATTTCACTAAAACCGTGCGGCAGAGCTTTGTCATCAAGAAATTTGTCATCAGCCGAGAGATTTGCCCACAACTTTTGAAGCTGTTGGAGGACAAAGCCCCGCAGTACCGCTACCGCTGTCTTTTGGATATTGCCGAGGCGGTAAAAGAGCGTTAAGGGTTCGGTAAAATATGCATAGCGAAAGGCAAATTTGGAGTTGTCTGTCCAATCGTAGGGGCGGACGACCTCGGCCGCCCGTGGATTTTGATTTGATTTTGCCCCTCCGTCACGGCTACGCCGTGCCACCTCCCCAATGAATGGGGAGGTTTGCGGAACGGTCAAGACCGTTCCCTACGCACGAAATGCAATGTGCGTGTAGGGCGGTCTCCTCAGAATGACATAAGGGAGCGTAGACACCGCCCCTACGCAACACAAGCTAAAACCGCCCGACACGGCAAATGCCGTGTCGGGCGGTTTTAGTTCCACTGTTATTCCCCTTGATACACAAACACGATTTGTGCATCGGGATTGTCCGTCATATACAGTTCGGCACTTTCGACGGTATTTCCGTTTTCGTCAATGGCTTTGAATTGGCTTACCGCAACAGCTTCGCGGATTTGCGCTTCTGCCGCTTTCCCGGTTGGGAACTGCCTTTTAATTGGTGTGTAAAATTCCTGACAATCGGGTTTTTGTCCAGCCGTGGTCTTCCCGTAGCCCGTGCAAGCGTTCACCATATGTCATTTCCGCTACCTCATTTTTACTTTTTCGGAAGTGGATTCGGTGTATTTGTAAAGCCCAAAAGATAATCAGCGGCAATATTGCAAAACTTACAAAGTTGCATCAATTTATCAATCGGAAGTTTTCGCTTTCCGCTTTCATACAACTGATATTGTAGACGCGTAATGCCGAGCATAATGGCAACGGCTTCCTGCTTTAAATCTCGGTCTTTTCGCAAATCTTCCATACGCTGTGTGTAATGCATATCTATAACCGCCTTTTATGCAAATTACGATTTGTCGGTTATGCCCAACAGATAGTCCGCAGATACGCCGAAGAATTTGGCATATTTGATTAAAATATCGTAAGGCGGCTCGTTTCTGCCGTTTTCCCAGTTGGAAATCGCCTTTTGACTGGTGTGTAAAATTTCTGCCAACTGGGTTTGTGTCAAGTCACGGTCTTCCCGCAGTCCTCGCAAGCGTTCGCTATATGTCATTGCTCTCACCTCTATACATAGTGTATCGTAGAACAAAACGAGCTATTGACATTTAGACCAAAAAGTTCTAAAATAATAAACAGAGGTGATTTGATGCGTACGATCTTGGAACAATTATATCGCGGGGAATTAGACGGCTCGGTGCAATATGTTCGAGCCGACACAAGCGAGGCGGTGCGGGAATACAAAGTGTTGTTGCATCGGCAAACCGTTTGTATGGACGAATTACTGAATTTGCTTTCCGAACAAGAAAAAGCCGTCTTTCAAAACTATGAACAAGCGACAACAGAAGTCGCTTTGTTTGAAAAAGAGGAGAACTTTATTTCAGCATTTCGCTTGGGTGCGAAAATGATGTTGAGTATTCTGTCGGATATGGATGGTGCGCTGACCGATTTGGCGGGGACAGAGTAGATTTTGCGCATACTGCAAAAGTCATTACATCGGGGCGGCGAGTTACGGCTGCGCCATTACCTCTTTGTCGCTACGCGACATTTCCCCTATCAGGGAAATCACGCCGCCCCCCTACGCAACACAAATAGCCCCCGCTTGGCACGGCAAATACCATGTCAAGCGGGGGTGATTTATTGTATGCTTTTTACACAATCAATTCCCGATTTTTGTAAGTGAAAAAGTCGCGGGTGCTCGAAATGCCATTTTCCGAAAGGATTTGTTGCACGGCGTCCTCCAACACGGTTTCCTCACTGCCGCAGGTGATGCACAGCGAGATTTTGTCGCCGTATCCGGTTGCCGCGGCGTTGATACTGCCGCGCCCGGGCCCCAAATACATTTCAAACCGTTCCAAATCGTCTTTGACCTCGGCGGGCAGGGTTTGATAGCCCACATTGGAAAGCGTGGTGGTAATGCTGTTGCCCGCAACATGGCGATATCCTTTGCGCACCACCCATTCGCGCAATGCGCGGGGCGAATATTTCACCGCAAGGTTATTGGTGCCGCGGTAGGCGAGCGCAATGCCTCTTTGCAAGGCCTCCGGTGTTGACGCCGACTGCATTAAGGAATGAATTTGCTTTGTCATCGTTTCCAAATCCACGGCATTTTCTTTCGTGGTGCGCAAATTCCCATAAAACACAAAATTGCGTTGGGAATGGGAATGATACTGCTTGCGCAAGTCGATCGGCGCGGAAATTGTAACCGGTAAATCGCCGTCCTTGGCGTCTGTTTCGCGGAAAATGGAAAGCGCCAGCGCCCCGCAGAGCATATCGTTTACCGTGAAGCCGCGCGGTTTGGTAAAGGCTTTTGCTTCGTTTAAATCAATCGAAATACACGAAAACCGCGCCACCCAATAGTCTTTCGGATAAGATAAATGCAGTTTGTAGGATTCTTTTTCAAACAGCTTTGCCACTTTGGACCGTTCATAGTACATTTTGTACGGGTCTTTGAGCGCTTCTTCGTCAGGCAACGGTGCCTCTACGGGCGGTAAACCTTTCGAGAGCAAAAAATAGTCCGCCATCAATGCCGCCAAAAAGCGGATACCCGCACCCGCGTCGCCGTTGCCGTGGTAGGCGTCCATTGTGACGCGGTTGCCGCGCACATACAGGCGAAACGACGGCTTGTCGGTGTCGTACATCGCGGGCATTCGGAAAAACGGCTCGCCCTCGGTGACCACATCAAAATTCGTGGCTGGCACATGGCAGTAGCCGAAAAAGGTGCGCTCCAAATGCGAGCACATAATCGGAAAACGCGGCGCAAGTCCGCGTACCGCCTCCCGCAAAATCTCGGGATTTACAGGGGCTTTTGCCACAGCAGACAGACGGTATATTAAGCCGCCGAGCGCCGGATACATCACAGATACGGAATCGGTTTCATAACGCACGGACATAACATACCCTCCTGTCTGTTTATTTTTCCGTGTGTGCTTATTGCATCGCCTTTACGGCGTCGAATTCATCGGTAATGGATTTGTCGGGTGCTTTGGTAAGCAGGGAAACCACCACAATCGCCAAAGACGAAAGAATGAACGCGGGCAGAAGCTCATAAATGTTGAGTACCGGGCTGAGCTTTGCAATGATGTATTTCCAAATAAATACCATTGCGCCACCGGTGACCATACCGGCCACAGCGCCCGCTTTGTTGGTGCGTTTCCAGAACAGCGAGAAGAGTACCAGCGGCCCGAACGCCGCGCCGAAGCCTGCCCACGCAAAGGAAACCACGCGGAAAATCGAGCTGTTTTCGTCAAGCGCAATGATTACACCGATAACGGAAATCAAAACAACGGACGCGCGCGCAATCAACATTGCCTTTTTCTGCGACAGGTTGACTTTAAAGAACGAAATGAAAATATCCTGCGAAGCGGAAGAAGACGCCGCCAAAAGCTGTGAGTCGGCGGTGGACATCGTCGCCGCCAAAATACCCGACAGGATTACGCCTGCAACGAGCGCGGGGAAAATGCCGTATGTACTTAACAACTTGGATATTTCAATAATGATGCGTTCGCCGTCGAAGCCGCCGTCTAACACGCCCGCGCCGATCATACCGACGCCGACCGTGCCGATGAAAATGGCGACCGCCATGGAGATAACCACCCAAACCGAGGCAATTCTACGTGAGGTTTTCAGTTTCTTGGAATCCTCAATCGCCATAAAGCGTAACAAAATGTGGGGCATACCGAAATACCCCAACCCCCACGCCAGCGTGGAAACAATGGTAAGACCGCCGTAGGGCGTTGTGCCGCCTGCACCGTCGCCGGTGGAGGTCAGGCTGAAATACGCCGGCAATTGTGAAGCGTTTTCAATCACCGCGTGGAAGCCGCCCGCCTGCGAAACACCGAAGCCGACAACGACGAACAGCGCGACCGTCATCACAATCGACTGGATAAGGTCGGTGGTCGACGCGGCGGAAAAGCCACCAAGCGTGGTGTAAAGCA
>JBJEPU010000059.1:0-26588 GCA_051881395.1 Candidatus Fimenecus sp. | reverse complement strand
TGGATAAGGTCGGTGGTCGACGCGGCGGAAAAGCCACCAAGCGTGGTGTAAAGCACAATGACCACGGCGCTGACAATCATGGCAATTTGGTAATCCACGCCGAACAGCGAGGAGAACAGCTTGCCGCAGGCAGAAAAGCCCGAAGCGGTATACGGCACAAAGAAAATAATGATAATCAGCGCCGCAATCAGGCTCAACACCTTGGCGTTGTCATGAAAGCGCTTTGCGAAAAACTCCGGAATGGTCACGGCGTTGATTTTGTGTGAATACAAACGAATGCGTTTTGCCACCAACAGCCAGTTGACATAGGTGCCGATGGCAAGCCCGATAGCCGTCCAAGACGCTTCGGCGATGCCGTAAACTACGGCAAGCCCCGGAAGCCCCATCAAAAGGTACGAGCTCATATCCGACGCCTCGGCGCTCATAGCGGTCACGAGCGGGCCTAATTTTCTGCCCCCGAGGTAAAAGTCGTCGGTGTTTTTGTTCTTTTTGGAGTACCAAGCCCCAATCCCCACCATTGCCGCCAAATACAAAACAATGGCGATGATGATACAAATTTGCGCGGTTGTCATAAAACTCCTCCTGATTTGCGGCGGAAATTCCCCCACTTTTAAAAATACCTTAATAGTATACTAAAATTCGGAAGGTTTGTAAAGTTTTACTTTTTTCGCGCTTGTAATGAGAAAGACGCGTGTAAATCGCAGTTTGTCCGCGATTTTGTAAAAAAACAGAAAAAAATCCCGACGCGGGGAAGCGTCGGGAAAGGTTTTATCCCAAAAGAAAAATTTATTTCGTGCGTAGGGAACGGTCTTGACCGTTCCGCGAAATGGCATCAAAATTTGCGGGCTCACTGTGTTCACCCGTTTGTCATTCTGAGGCAAAGCCGAAGAATCTCTTGCACCGTTTTCCTTTATGTGATTGAGATCCTTCGCTTCGCTCAGGATGACAAATTTTATTTGGTTTGTAGGGGGCGAACTGTGTTCACCCGCAAATTTGCATATGCGTTTTGCGGGTCGTCGAGACGCCGACCCCTACAATTTCACGATTGGTGCACAAACCTTTATTCGTACAAATACACTCTTGCCTCATACGGGCGCAAGGCGCAGATATTCGGTTTTGCGGGGGCGTCCTTATAATTGGAAAGCAACAGTTTGCCCTTGGTCAAATCAAAGCCTGCGGGGGCGCGGAAGGTTTTGGTTTCGTCCGCGAACGAGCAAATCACAAGCGCGCGTTTGCCCTCGTAAGTGCGTTCATACACATAAAAATCGTCGCTTTCGGGGAAATGCTCTTTGTAGTCGCCGTAAATGAAAATTTTGTTTTCCTTGCGGACTTTAAACAGCTTGCGGTAGTAGTTGAGAATGGAGTCTTTGTCCTTTTCCTGCTGTTTGACATTGATTTGTGTGTAATTCGGGTTAACGGAAAACCACGGCTCGACGCTCGAAAAGCCCGCATATTTGGATTTGTCCCACTGCACAGGCGTGCGCGCGTTTTCGCGGCTGGTGCGGTTGGCGATTTCCAAATATTTCGCGTCGGAAAAGCCGAATTTCTTAAACAACCGTTCATTGTTAAAGGTCACAACATCTTTGAATTGGTCTACGCTATCAAGATGGTTGTTGAGCATACCGATTTCCTGCCCTTGGTAGACAAACGGCGTGCCGCATTGCATATAGCACATCGTGGCGAGCATTTTGCCGCTTTCTTTCCAGAATTTCTCATTGCCGTAACGGCTGATAATGCGCGGGTGGTCATGGTTTTCAAGGTACAGCGCGTTCCAAGACCTGCCGTTCAAATTGTACTGCCAACTGCTGAACGCCTTTTTCATCTTTTTGAGATTAAACGGCGTGCAAAGCGTGTCGGTAATAAAGCAGTCCGCCTGCATATGGTCAAAGGAAATCATCATATCGAGCACTTTGTCGTCGCCTGCGGAGTATTTTAATGCGTCTTTGGAATTTGTCATCGGGGATTCGCCGACCATAAAGCAGTCGTAATCTTTCATAATATCTTTACGGAATTCCGTCAGATATTCGTGGCAGTGCGGCCCTTTGTTGTAATGCTCCACGCCCGTGGCAATCGGCAACGGGAAGCCGTCCGGCAACCCCTCTTTTTTAGAAATAAAGGTGATAACATCTTCACGGAACCCGTCTACGCCCATATCCAGCCAAAAGCGCATAATACTTTTGACTTCTTCACGCACTTTGGGGTTATCCATATTGAGGTCGGGCTGGCCTTTGGCGAATACATGCAAATAATATTCGTCCAAATCCTTGTTGTATTCCCACGCGCCGCCCTCAAAGGTCGAAAGCCAGTTGTTCGGCGGCTTTTTGCCGCCTTTTCCCTTGCCTTTACGCCAAAAATAGTAATCGTGGTAGGGGTTATCCTTACCCTTTAAGCTCTCCTGAAACCATTTGTGCTCGGTGGAGGTGTGGTTGACCACCAAATCCATCAGTACTTTCATTCCGCGTTCGTGCGCGCCGTCTAACACTTGTTTAAACAGTTCCAAATCGCCGTAGTCGGGCGAAATGTCTTTATAATCGGCAATGTCATAGCCGTAGTCGCAGTTGGGCGAGGGATACAGCGGCGAAAACCAAATGCAGTCCACACCCAAACTCTTAATATAATCGAGTTTTTCAAGCACGCCCTGTAAATCGCCGATGCCGTCGCCGTTGCCGTCCTTAAACGAGCGCGGCCAAATCTGATAGATAACCGCTTCTTTATACCATTCGTTTTTCATCATCAACACACTCCTCGCCGGATTAGAATATAAAATCAGTATAGCACACCGCACCTTTAAAAACAATGTTCGTTTTATATGAATAATCCGTCGGGATTTTGTGAAAAAATAAACGAATTTATTTGCAAAAGCGGCAATAGTTTTGGCGAAATACCATTTGTCTTTTTGAATATTCGTGCTATAATACAATCCGGTAAGATTTATATCGTTTTTTCGGGAGGTCTTTTTGTGGAAAATGCATTGCGTATGATTGTGGAGGCAGACCGCGCCGCACGCAAGGATGTGGAAGAAGCCAAACTTCGCCGTGAACACTTAACGGCAGAACTGACGCAAAGCAAGGCGGAAATCAACCGTCAGCATCAGGAAAATGCCGAAAAGACCGTGGAAAAAGTCCGCGTCAATATGCAGACGAAGGTGCAAACGGCTGTTGCGGCGTTGGAGCAAAAAACCGACGCGCAGGCGTCGCGTATGCAAGCGCTGTATGATGAAAAAAGCGATGAATGGGTGGAAACGATTTTTCACGCAGTCACGAAAGTATAAACGGTAAAAATTTTCGGAAAGGAGCGCCGTTGCATGGGAAAAGCCATATCCTCGCTGTCCGCCAATGCCGTCTCTGCAAAGGCGCACGCGATGTATGCCGAACTGCTTACCGAGGCGGACTATGACGCATTGGTCGCCTGCCGCACTGTGACAGAAGCGGCGGGGTATTTGCGGGCGCATACCGCTTACGCGCAGGTGTTTTCTGCTTTGCCGAACGGCAAGGTGCACCGCGTCCGCGTGGAAGCGGCAGTGAACCGCCAAATGCAGGAACGCATTGCTTCGCTTTGCAGTTTTGAGCGTTCCTTGGGGCAGGACTTACACCGCATTTTTCTGTTGCGCGCCGATGTGGACTGCATTTTGCTTTGTGCGGATTATCTCGATTCCGACAGCGTCGGGGAATACGCCGTGCATTTGCCGCCGTTTTTCCGTGACAATGCCGAGGTGGATGTCACGGTGTTGGAGCGCGCACGCTGTCCGGAGGATTTGTATCGGGGCTTGCGAGACACACGGTATGCGCCGTTGGCGGCAAAAATGGAAAACAGCGTTGCGGGCTTTTCCGTGCCGACATTCGAGAATATTTTATACGATTATTTGTATACACAGGCAAAAGAAATCATTGAGAACGATTTTTCGGGACAAGCGCGCACGCAGTTGCTCGATTTCTTCCGTATGCGTGCCGATATGAAAACGGTCGAAAGCATTTATCGGCAAAAGCAGTATTTTCGCGCCGACCTCATCCCGCAAAACGGCAGTTTTTTCAGTTCGAAAGTCACTTCCTTTACCCCGGGCGAGTTGGAAGAAATGTTGCACGCCGAAACGGCACAAGCGGTGCTCGACACCGTTCGCAAAACTCGCTACGGTAAATACCTGCCGCAGTACGGAGAGGTTATTGAACGCAAAACCCAGCTTTTACAGTTAAAAATCAACCAAAAGAATATGCGCTATTCCACTTGCCCGCCGCTTGTGATGCTCAGTTTTATCGGCATTGCCGAAAACGAGGCGCGCAATGTAACGCATATCATCGAGGGCATTCGGTATCATCTGCCGCCCGCAGAGATTGCCGCCCACTTAATACGATTACAGGAACAATAACCCTGTCGGAAAGGAGAAAACGCAAACATGGCTGTTGAAAAAATGAAGCTGATGAAGCTCAGCGGCAGCTTGGAACAGCTTTCCGCATTGTGCGAAAAAATCTGCGCTTTGGCTTGCTTTGAGGCAGACAGCGCGTCGAAATATATTTCGGCATCGATGGGATTTGCCCCGTTTGTGGAGGAAAATCCGTACGCAAATGTGCTGGCAAGCCTACGCGAGATTGCCAAATCCGCAGGCTTTGCCTTAGAGCTGTGCACGGACGGCGCAGACAGCGCCTTTGCAGGCGTGGACGATAAATATGTTGCCTCTGTGCAGAAAAAAGTGTCGGATTTGTATGCCGAAAAAAATGCGCTGTTGGAGCAAAAAGCCGCGTGCGAAGCGGGTATTGAGAAATACGCGCACTTCAAAGGCATGGAGGTAGACCTTGACCAACTGACGCAATGCGAATTTGTGAAAGCAAGGTTCGGACATCTGCCGAAAGAGAGCTATCAAAAACTGCAAACCGTCTTTCGGGATAACCCGTACGCATTTTTCTACCCCTGCTCGGAGGATAAAACCGAGTATTGGGGCGTATATTTCGCCCCTGCCGATATGGTGAATGAAATTGACGGTATTTTTGCATTTTTGCTGTTTGAGCCGTTCGAGGTACCCGGTGCGGCAGGCACGGTAGACGAGGTTGTCGAGGAATTTCAGCACAGCATTGAAATTATCACGAGCCAACTTGCAGACTGTGACGCACAGTTAAAATCGCTGTGGGATGCGGAAAAGGACCGCTGTAACCACATTTACACCTATTTGGTGCATCAAAATGCCGTATACGCCTTGCGCAGCTACGCCTTACACAACGACAAATATTTCATGCTGGTCGGCTATGTGCCTGCGTCCGACGAAGCGCGCTTTTGCGAAGCGGTGCAATCCCTCAGCGGCGAGATTACCTTGGAGACGGAAAACCCGCCCGAGGACGGAAAAATCACCGTCCCCGTCAAAATGAAGTCGGGCTTTCGCCCGTTACGCTTTTTGGTGGAACCATATAAATACTATGTGGATATGTACGGAACGCCCGCCTATTCCGATATTGACATTACGCCGTTTGTGGCGATAACCTATACGGTATTGTTCGGCATGATGTTCGGTGACCTCGGACAGGGGGCGGTACTTGCCCTTGTCGGCTTTTTGATGTGGAAACTCAAAAAAATGGAGCTTGGCAAAATCCTCATTCCCTGCGGCATTGCCTCGATGTGCTTTGGCTTTTTGTTCGGCAGTGTGTTCGGGTATGAAGAAATGCTTGACCCCGTGTACCACGCGCTCGGTTGGCGCGGCAAGCCGATGTCCGTAATGGACAGTATCAACACCGTTTTGCTGATTGCCATTGCCATAGGCGTGGGGTTGATGGTGGCGGCAATGCTGTTGAACATTTACGCCTGTGTAAAGCGCAAAAAATTCGGTGAAGCGCTGTTCAGCCAAAACGGCGTGGTCGGGCTTCTCCTGTATCTTGCAGGGTGCAATCTTGCCTCGGGCTTTATGGGCGGCCCCGCACCGCTTCCAAATTCTGTGGCAGGCATCATTTTGGGCGTTTGCGCGGTGCTGTTGATGTTTAAAGAAATCCCCATCGGGATTATTGACAAGCACCCGGATTGGAAACCCGAAAGCGTGATGGATTTTATACTGCAAAATCTGTTTGAACTGCTCGAATACATTCTTTCCTATCTTTCCAACACCGTTTCGTTTTTGCGCGTCGGCGCGTTCGTGCTGGTGCACGCGGGCATGATGATGGTGGTTTTCTCCCTCGCGGGCGAAAGCGAAAATCTGTTTGTCATTATTTTAGGAAATATCTTGGTCATTGCGCTCGAAGGGCTGTTAACCGGCATTCAGGCGCTTCGCTTGGAATATTACGAGATGTTCAGTCGGTTCTATGAGGGCGGCGGCAAGGCGTTTGCACCCGCAACTCTTAATGAAATACAAACCAATTCATAAAAACCTATGGAGGAAATTGTTATGACAACCGTATTTTATCTTTTGTTGATTTTGGCGCCGTTCGCATTGCTGTTTACCGCGTTTTCCGTGGTGAAAAAGAAAAGTGAGGGCAGACCGCTCAAAAAGGCGTTTTCCGTGAATATTGCCACCTTTGCCGTGCTGACGGTATTGATGTCCGTGTTATGCATCAACGCCTTTGCGGCGAATGACGAAACAGCAGAACCCGCACAGACGCAAACCGAAGAAACCGCACAGGCAGAGACAGCTTCGGACAATTCCAAAGGCTTAGGGCTTTTGGCGGCAGGTTTGGTAACCGGTCTTGCGGGCATCGGCGGCGGTATCGCCGTGGCGGCAGGCGCACCGGCGGCTATCTCCGCAACGGCGGAAAATCCGAAATCGTTCGGTAAATCCATTATCTTCGTCGCACTCGGCGAATCTATTGCGTTGTACGGCGTGGTTATTTCCATTTTGATATTAAATAAGGTCTGATTGTATGAAATTCTTTCTCATCAGCGACAATGTGGACTCGATGATTGGCATGCGCCTTGCGGGCGTAGAGGGTGTGCGCGTTGATACCGCGCAAGCGGCGCAAAACGCCTTTTTGAAAGCCATGGCAGACCCCGAAATCGGCATTTTGCTGGCGACGCCCAAAGCGGCGGCGCTTTGTCCCGAAACCGTCAGCGAGTTGCGACAGAGTAACCGTCCGCTGTTTGTGATTATTCCCGATGCGGACGGCGTCGGCGCGGCGGGAGACAGCATCACGCAGTATATCCGCGAAGCTGTCGGCGTGAAAATTTAAAGTTAGAGGTGCCCAAAAATGGAAGCAACCGCAAAAAATACCGAGGCGTTTTTGCAATCCATCCGTACCCTTGCGGCGGCGGAGTGTGAACGCATCGACCGAGAAACCGAAAGCGTCCGCGCGGAACGGTTGCAGGCGATGCAGACCGAGGCGCGCAAACGGTATAAATCGTATATGGAATATGAGGCGGCGCGGATTCGCGCCGAAGCCAACCGCGAAATATCGGGGAAAGGCGAGGCATCGCGCAAAGCCCTTGCCGATTTGCGTGCAACGCTTTCACAGAAAGTTTTTGACCGCGTAAAGGTAAAAATCGAAGCGTATACCAAAACAGACGCATATCGCGAAAAATTGCTTGCCGGCGTGTGTGAAATCGCCGCGCTGTTTCCGGACGGCGATACCGAGCTGTTTATCGCCCCGCACGACGCAGACAAAGCCGCCGCTATTGAAACGGCATTCGGCGCACCATGTACCGTCACGGTGACAGAGGAAATTGTGCTCGGCGGCATCAAGGCGCTCGACCGCAAAACGCAATGCCTTGCCGACAATACATTGGATACCGCGTTGGAAGCGCAAAAAGCGTGGTTCCTTGAAAATTCCGGACTTTCCGTTGAGGAGTGATAGCAGTGTCAGTCAATCAAATATACGGCATCAACGGGCCTGTTGTCACCGTCAAAGGCGAAACGGACCTTGGAATGCTTGAAACGGTTTTTGTCGGCAACAATCGCTTAATCGGTGAGGTTATCGGCTTAAATAAGGATTTTACCACCATTCAGGTGTATGAGGAGACCGCGGGGCTTACCGTCGGCGAGCCGATTTATTCGACCGGCGCACCGATGTGCGTGACCTTAGGTCCGGGGCTTCTCGGCAATATTTTTGACGGCATTCAGCGCCCGTTGCCCGCCATTGAAGAAAAATACGGCGCATTTATCGGGCGCGGCGCGCAGTTCGCGGCGCTTAATACCGAAAAGAAATATGCTGTGACGCTTACCGTCCAGGTCGGCGACCGCGTTTCGGGCGGCGATGTGTTTGCAACCTGCCCTGAGACCTCTACGATTACGCATAAAGCCATGGTGCCGCCTGCGCTTTCGGGCGAAATTGTTTCCGTGAAGCCCCACGGTCAGTACACCGTGGAAGCGCCGCTTGCCGTTTTGAAAACGGACGCGGGCAAAACGGTGGAATTGACACTTGCGCAAAAATGGCCGATTCGCACCCCCAGACCGACTGCGAAACGCCTGCCCGCGAACAAACCGCTTGTCACGGGACAGCGTGTGATTGATACCGTGTTCCCGATTGCCAAAGGCGGCGCGGCGGCAATCCCCGGGGGATTTGGTACGGGCAAAACGATGACACAGCATCAGCTTGCCAAATGGTGCGACGCGGATATTATCATCTATGTCGGCTGCGGCGAACGCGGCAACGAAATGACGCAGGTTTTGGAGGAATTCTCCGAGCTTGTTGACCCGCGCACAGGCAAACCGCTGTTGGAACGCACGGTATTGATTGCCAATACCTCGAATATGCCCGTGGCGGCGCGTGAGGCGTCAATTTACACAGGCATTACGCTCGCAGAATACTACCGCGATATGGGCTATCACACCGCATTGATGGCGGACTCGACCTCCCGCTGGGCAGAGGCGTTGCGCGAAATTTCGGGCAGACTGGAAGAAATGCCCGCCGACGAGGGCTTCCCCGCATATTTGCCCTCGCGCCTTTCCGAATTCTACGAGCGTTCGGGCTATGTGGAAAACTTAAACGGCACCGAGGGGTCTGTCACCTTAATCGGCGCGGTTTCGCCGCAGGGCTCCGACTTTTCCGAGCCCGTCACGCAAAACACGAAACGGTTTACCCGCTGTTTCTGGGCGCTCGACAAATCCTTAGCGTATGCGCGCCACTATCCGGCGATAAATTGGAATCTTTCATACAGCGAGTATTTGGGTGACCTTGCGAATTGGTACCGCGACAATGTTTCACCCGATTTTATGAAATACCGCGAGGAGCTTTGCACCCTGCTTGCCGAGGAAAATTCTTTAATGGAAATCGTGAAGCTCATCGGTGCCGATGTGTTGCCCGATGACCAAAAACTGATTATCGAAATTGCGCGCGTCATTCGCGTGGGCTTTTTACAGCAAAATGCATTCCATAAGGACGATACCTTTGTTCCTCTCGAAAAGCAATATAAAATGATGTATGTCATTCTGCATTTGTATCACCGTGCGCGGGAAGTCGTTGCACGGCAGGTGCCCATTTCCAAATTGCTGGCAACGGGGCTTTTTGACAAGCTGATTAAAATGAAATACGATGTTCCGAACAACGATTTGTCGTTGCTTGACGAATACAGCAAAGAAATTGACACCGTTATGGACGGCTTATTGCGATAAGGAGGCGGCGAAATGGTACTGAAACATTTAAAATTGGACAGTGTAAACGGCTCGCTCGCCACTTTAAACGGCGTTACGGACGCCGCCAATGAGGAAATTGTGCAAATGCACTTGCAGGACGGTACTTCCCGCACAGGGCGTGTGGTGAAAATCGACGGGGACGAGGTCGCCGTGCAGGTGTTTGAGGGCACGCGCGGTATGTCGATGTCGAATACCGAAACCGTGTTCACGGGCAAGCCGATGGAAATTGCGCTCTCGCCCGAAATTTTAGGGCGTGTGTTTGACGGTCTCGGCAGACCGATTGACGGCTTGGGCGATGTGTACCCTGTGGAAAAACGCGATGTCAACGGTGCGCCGATTAACCCCGTGTCGCGCGAATATCCGCGCAACTTTATTCAAACGGGGATTTCCTCGATTGACGCGCTCGCCACCTTAATCCGCGGGCAAAAATTGCCGATTTTTTCGGGCTCGGGTATGCAACACAACGAGCTTGCCGTGCAGATTGTGCGACAGTCCTCTTTGTCGGACGGCGACGATTTCGCAGTCGTGTTTGCGGCAATGGGTGTGAAAAACGATGTGGCGCAGTATTTCCGCACCTCGTTTGAGGAAGCAAATGTGATGAACCATGTGGTGATGCTGTTAAACCTTGCCAATGACCCGATTATCGAGCGAATTATGACGCCGAAATGCGCGCTGACGATTGCCGAATATTTGGCGTTCACCTTGCACAAGCACATTTTGGTCATTTTAACCGATATGACCTCTTATGCCGAGGCGTTGCGGGAGTTTTCCGGCTCAAAAGGTGAAATCCCCGGCAGAAAGGGCTTCCCCGGCTATTTGTACTCGGATTTGGCGTCTTTGTATGAGCGCGCGGGGATGATAAAGGGCGTGGAAGGGTCGGTAACGCAAATTCCGATTTTAACGATGCCCAATGACGATATTACCCACCCCATTCCGGACCTTACGGGCTATATTACCGAGGGGCAAATCGTGTTGAGCCGCGACCTTGGGGCAAAAGGGATTTATCCGCCTGTTGATGTGTTGCCGTCGCTGTCGCGTTTGATGAAAGACGGTATCGGTGCGGGATTTACGCGCGAGGACCACGCCGCACTTGCCAATCAGTTGCTTGCGACCTATTCCAAGGTGCAGGACGCCAAGGCGCTCGCGTCAGTTATCGGCGAAGATGAGCTGTCCGCAGAGGATAAACTGTTGATGTCGTTCGGGCGCGAATTTGAAGCAAAGTTCTTAAATCAAAGCTTTACCGAAAATCGCAGTATCGAGCAAACGCTCGATCTCGGTTGGTCGCTGTTGTCGATGCTGCCGCGCAAAATGCTTGACCGTGTGGACGACGCGATTTTGGACGCGCATTACATCGGCGCGCAATAAAAAGCAAAAAAGATTTTTTACGGGAGGTGATAGGATTGGCGCAGATTTTTCCGACCAAAGCCAATTTAATGGCAACGCAAAAATCGTTGGAATTAGCAAAACTCGGCTATGAACTGATGGACCGCAAACGCAATATTTTGGTGCGTGAAATGATGCAGTTGGTGGACGAAGCAAAGGCGGTCGAAAGCCGCATCGGTGAAGCGTACAAAGAAGCGTACAGTTATTTGCGCCTTGCCAATATCACCTTAGGTGTTTGCGGCAATTTCGCCCGCGCCGTACCGGTTGAAACCAATTTGGAACTCGACTGTAAAAGCGTAATGGGCGTGGAAATTCCAACCGTGACCTTGCCCGAAACACAGCCGCACCCGCATTACGGCTTTCGCAACACCAATTCCTATTTGGACGAGGCATATATTCGGTTTAACGAGGTTAAACAGTTGACTGCGCGCCTTGCCGAGGTGCAGGCGTCGGTGTTCCGTTTGGCGGACGCCGTCAAAAAAACGCAAAAACGCGCCAACGCCTTGAACAACATTATGATTCCGCAGTTTACCGAAACGGTGAAATTCATCACCGAGGCACTCGACGAAAAGGAACGCGAGGATTTCACGCGGCTGAAAGTGGTCAAAAGTCAAAAGGAAAAGGCAAAATAGACGGAATAGCCGGTTTCAGAATATTTCGCTGTGGTTTGCACCCCTCTCCAAAACGGAGGGGTGTTTTTGTTGTTGGGAGATGCAAATTTGGAGTTGTAGGGGAATTTTGGAACAGTCAAGACCGTTCCCTACGCACAAAATGTATTTACAGGGTAGGGCGGGATCTTGACCCCGCCGTTAATTTACATCGCGCCTTGCGGCGGGGGGCGCGGGTGTCCGGTGGACACCTCTGCGAATGAAATGAGCAGAAGCGCTGCCTGAGCCGGCAGGCGAGTAATTCAAGCCCCCGCCCTACCGTATAAATTGCCCCTACAAACCCAAATTTATGTTCCTTTTCGTGCAGGCTTTGGATAAAAACCGACGAAAAACGCCCGTGGTCCGTTTTGGAACACGGGCGTTTTTATATGTGCATACCAAAAATGACAAGAAACATACCAAAAATGACAATCGCGCACATCTTTACCAAAAAATATGTATACTGAAAGCAGAAAAGGAGGCTTTCTGTATGCAAGATAAAACCCGTTGCGTATGCAGTATCCTGTTGAGCGTATTTCCGTTTTTGGTTTGCGGCGCGCTGATGGGATTACAATTTCTGTCGTTCTACGCAGTAAGAATTCCAAACTTTCTGTTTGCTGTTTTATCCCTGCCGATTTTTTCCGAATCAAATTCGTTGTTGCTGTTCCCGATATATGCATTTTTGACAGCGGTATCGGCTTGGGGTATGCAGTGTTTTGCCGAAAGCAATTTTTCGCCAAAACAAGAAAAAATATATTTGGCATTTCCACTGTCGGCAGGGGCTTGCGGTGTGCTGGGCGTTACCGCGCTGTACGTGCCGAGCGGCCTTGCGGGATATATACTTTTTTGTTTCTTGGGGGCAACGGCATTGCTGTGTTGGTGCGTTTGGAACAGTGTCACGCTTGCAGTAATCCGCAAATCCGAAAAAACATCGGTATAAATTGGGATTTGTAGGGGCGGGGCTTATGTGCCCGCCCGTAAATTTCGATATAATTTTGCGGAACAACACTAAGGTTGTTCCCTACGGTTTGTAGGGGTGGTCGACCTCGACTGCCCGTGGATTTTGATGTAATTTTATGGAACAGTCAAGACCGTTCCCTACGCACGAAATAGATTTCGCAAAGAAAAACGGGGACATTTTCCGGATTCGGAAATGTCCCCGCTGTACTGTATTTATAAAATTTTCTTTTGTATATCGGGCGCATATTGCGCGTTAAAACCGTACCCGCGTTACTCTGCCGGCGAAATCGCCGACAATCCAATCTCCGTCCGCGCTTGCGGCTTTGCCGAAAATCGGCGCGCCGACCGCGACGGTTTGCAACACAGCCCCGTCTGCGGTGGAAATCCGATACAAATTGCCGTCTGACGCGCCGAACACCAATGTGTCGCCGTCCAAAACCGGTGTGCTTTCCACCGTTTGCGCCTTGCCGACATACGGCGCGGTGCCTACCAGCGCATTCCCCACAGGTGTTTCCCACAGAATTTCGTGCGTGGTCAAATCAAACGCCAAAACGCCCTTGTTCGCGGTGGCAATATATGCCGTGTTGCCGTTCACCACGGGCTGTGCGCTCGACGAGAAATTGTAATTTTCCAATGCGGTTTTGCTTGTCATTTCCCCCGTGTTGGCGTTCACCAGCATAATGGCGCCGCTGTCGGCAACCAACAGGGTATTTGCATCCACCGCAACGGGGGTGGAACTGCGGAAACGAATATCGCTGTCCTTGTTCTCCCAAAGCTGTTTGCCCGTCGCGGTATCCAACGCAACCAGCGCGTCCCAGTGCGAGCTGACGATTAACTTATTTCCCGTGACAATAAATTCCGCGGGCGACGCTTCGCCTTTGTTGCGGAGATTCTCCCAAAGCACCTTGCCCGTGTCCGCCTGCAAAGCGGTTACACCCGCCGCGCCGCCGGCAAACACAGTCCCGTCTGCCACGCACAGCGCCGAGCTTGTCGCAAGTGCATTGCCAAGGTTAACCTGCACGGTCCATTGTAATACGCCTGTGTCTTTCGCAAGGCAATACACATTGCCTGCCGCGTCTTGCGCATACAGCTTTTCGCCCGACAGCACCACATTGTTTTTGACGGCATTTTTAGTTTTGTACTGCCAAATTACACTGCCGTCCGCCGCGGACAGGCAATAGACGCCGCACGCGCGCGGCACATCGTCCTGCACGGTGGCGGTATAAACCCTGCCGTCTTGATACACCGTATCACAGAACAAAATATTTTCGCCCAAAGTGGTTGACCACACGGAATTCTGCGGCGCGGCGGCGGAAGCTTCCGTAAACTCGTAATAGTACATTTTTGTGGTAACTGTGCCGTCCGTATCAATCAAAATCTGCCGTGTGCCGCTTGCCGACGAGTCAATGCCGCCACAATCGGGGCGCGGGGCGCTGATATTCAACACGCCGTTATTTTCTTCCACATAGTTGTAATGATAATGCCCGAACACCCACGCAATCAGGTTGTATGCTTTCAAATCGAGTGTCAGTCCACCGCTTTTTAAAATATATGTGTCCGACGGGCTTTGCGTATGGTTAAACAGCACGATTTTCATATTCGGGTCGGTGTTTTTTAAATCGTTTTTCAGCCACAGTAAGCAATCCCGCTTGCTGTACCGCGACAGTTTATCTGCGCCGCGGCCGAACGGCGTGACGATATAGTGTACATTGCCGACCTCAAACGAATACCAGGTCGGGCCGTACAGGCTTTCAAACAGCTCCTCGCCGTAGGCACCGTCCACATAATCGTGGTTGCCGATGCAATAGTACACGGGCAACCCCATGGTTTCGGTATTCATATCTTCAATGTGGCGTTTTAAGCCCGCTTCATAGCAAATGTCGCCCGTATGGATTAAAAAGGCGGCATTTTGCGTTTCGGCAACGGACTTGACATGCGCCAACCATTCTCCCGCGCCGCCCTCGCCGATTTCGGTGTCGGAAATCTGCAAAAAGCTGTGCGCCGCCCCGGCGGAAACCGCGGATTTTTCGAGTGTGAAGTCGTAGCTTTCAATGGTTTTGTCCGTGCGGATAGAATAGGTCTTTGCGGTATACCCTGCGGGGGCGGTGAGCATAATAAAATGCGTTTTGCGCCAGCCGCGCAAAGTAAAACAGCCGTTCTCGTCTGTCTTGACGACATTCCTGCCGTCGGAAACACTTACGCCTGCGACGGGTGCGCCGCTTTCGGCTTCGGTGACTTTGCCCGTATACGGGCCGCCCGTGCAAAAAACAACCGCCACAGTAATCGCCGCGGCAAGCAGGACTGCCAAAAGAATGATGACCATAACAATACCCTTTTTCGACATTTTTCTCCTCCGAAAAACTTCCCCGTCTTGCGGGGAAGGCATTTTCTGTTCGGGTTACAGCGTCTGTTTGTAGCGCCGAATGGCAAGTCCGAACGGATATATCACATCTAACTGATGGAAAAACGAGCCGTCTGCCATCGGGCAAATCGTAATCCCCTCGGATTCCACCAAATGCGGGCCCGCCGCACGCGCCATCACGGCACGCACCGCGCCATTTGCGGGATTGATGGAATAGATATGCTTGGTTTTCCAACTGTCGTGGCAGGAGATGTAGATAAGCCCGTTCCACATTTCGCCGCCCTGTGTTTTTTCTACGGTAAAATCAATCGGGATATGCCGAATAAACGACAAATCGTCGATATGGAATTCGTTGATGTGGTCGCAATGGTCAAAATAGCCTGTATACAGCAAACGATTTTCTTTGTCTGCGGCACACCACGGCAAATTGCCGTTCGGCTGAATTTCACCGCCGAGAATTTGGTACTGCCCCGTGAATTCGAGCGTTTCGGCATCAAACACGCCGAGGCACGGGTGTGCGCGGTCTTTATCCTCAATTGCCACATAGATTTTGCCCTCGAAATAGGTGCACCCGCCGTAATGGTTGAAGCCCTGTTCGGCAAGCACTTGCGGCAAATACCCGCCTTTTTTCAGCACAATTTCGCCCGTTTGCATATCAATTTTGGTCAGCCCTTGGTAGTTTAAGGGGACAAATGTGCCCGTGCAGTAATAATACCGCCCGTCATTGGTAATGCCCTGCGCCGACGCAAAGCAATCCGTGCCCGTATAATAGCGGCTGCCGACCAATGCGGTATCGCCGTATAAGGGCTTCCCGCCGCGGTCTATTGTTTTTAAAAGCTGTTTTCCCGGTTTCATGGCTTCCACCTCTTTGAATGTGATATATTCAGTATAGCAAATCACGCCGCAACTTGCAATCCCCCGCCCGCCTGTTTTGTCATTCTGAGCGAAGCGAAGAATCGCCAATAGCACAAAATAAAATGTGCGAAATGAGATTCTTCGGCTGTCGCCTCAGAATGACAAAATTGGATTTGTATTTATATTTATATGGTAGGGCGGAGTGATTCCCCTAACAGGGGAATCTCATCCGCCCCTACAACTATTTATGGCTTATAAATGTATACACTGTGTTGGTTTCCTTGTCATACAACACATACAGATTATCATTTGCATATTCGGTCGGCGGATTTTGCATAACGCGTGTCCATTGATATGGCTTTTGTAAATCCGGACGCTGTTCTTCGGGTACTTGCACATAGTCTAATATCTCTGTCAGCCGTTCGCATGTTTCCGGCGGAAACGCGTTGGTTTCATATTCGGCAAACGCTGCGTCATCACCAAGGTCAACGGTATAAATACAGTATTCCCACCAATCACGCCCATCCGTTTTGCATGAATAGGTCTCTTTTGCAGATTCGGGAAATGCAATACCCCATGCTTCCATATAATAATTGGCAGGCACAGAATCTCGAATCGCTGTTTTGAGCACTTCAATGCCAAAAACGGTCCCGGGAATCAAAACTACAACCGCCACTATCGCCGCAACAATCCCGATTACAATTTTAGTTTTCTTTTGCATACAACCACTCCTTTTTACTGCCTATCGGCAAAAATCCCCTCCTGTCGGAAACTGCACTATAACGCGTTTGCCGCGCGAAGTCAAGCAAAACACAAAAATTTTAATAATTTTGAGAGAATTTACGAAAAGTCCCGAAGCAAAGAAAAACCGATGCCCACGCTGGCAGGCATCGGTTTTTTTAGCGTTTTTTCATTATTCCACACTTTTTAAAGATTCAATCATATCAATCTTTTTCAAGCGGAAATACATCAGCGCATTCACAAGCACCGCGAACAAAACGGTCAAAAGCACCGAGAACAGATAGCTTGTAAAGCGCATTTCCGCGCCGAACATGACCGTTTCGGTTTCCACGGTTTGCATCACGAACCAGTGCAGTACGAAGCCGAGCCCAATGCCCAAAACCGTACCGAACAGCGTCAAAATCACATTTTCACGGTAGACATATGCCGCCAATTCCCCCGGGTAGAAGCCCAAAACCTTTAAGGTGGCAAGCTCACGACGGCGCTCGGTAATGTTAATGTTATTGAGGTTGTAAAGCACGATAAATGCCAAAAGCCCCGCCGCCAAAATCATCAGCACGATAATCACATTCAAATTGCCGAGCATACTGTTGACCTGTGCCTGTGTAGTCGCGTTCATCGAAACCGAGGTCACGCCGTTTATGTCGAGCAAATCCTCTGCCACGGCATTTGTATCGGCACTCGGGTCTACTTTAATCAGCGCGGCGTTGAGCGACGCGGTTTCGCCGTACAGCGCCTTATAAATATTGGGCGTCATATAAATGTAGTTGCTCAAATAATTTTCCACAACGCCTGCCACGCGCACATCGCCGACCGGTTCGGCGGTTTCGTCCTCTTTAATAGTAATCATATCCCCCGCCGATACGCCCAAGGTTTTTGCGAATTTTTCGGTAATCAAAATCCCGTCGTCCGAAAGCGTAACATCGTCATGTGGGAAGCGTGCTTCGCGCAAATGCACATATTCGCCGAGCTTCACCGTATCCTGCGGAACAATCAAATAGGCAGAGGTGTCGCCTTTTTCGGTTTCGGCGTAAGTGACAATACTCTTGGTTTGCAAATACTCCGTCACGCCCTCTACGGACGCGACCTTGGAAAGCAGTTGCCGCCGTTCCGCGCGGGACAGCGAAGTGTCCGCCCCGACGGTGCCTTGATAACTGAAAATGCGGTCAAATTGCTTTTCGGGCAGCATTTCCACGGAGTCGCGAATACCGAAGCCCGCAAGCAACAGCGCCATACAGCCCGCCACGCCGAGTATGGTCATAAACAACCGCTTTTTATAGCGGAACAGGTTGCGGCACGCCGCCTTTTGCGCGAAATTCAGGCGCATCCAAATAAAATCAATATCCTCAACAAATGTACGCTTGCCGATTTTCGGTGCCTCGGGGCGCATCAACGCCGCAGGGCTTTCGGACAGCACGCGCGCACTCGCCGCCACAGCGCCGCCGACGGTTGCCAGCAACGCGAGCACCGTCGCCGCAACCGCATTGAGAATATGCGGCTGTACCACGGTTTGTGTCAAATGCATATACACGGTGCGGTAGGTGCGTATAATCACAATCGGCAACAACGATTCGCCGAGCGCCACGCCCACAATACTGCCGAGCAGCGTGGACAACAGCGCGTACCAAACAAATTTTGCTGTAATCGCGGATTTTTTATACCCGAGTGCTTTCAATGTACCGATTTGGGTGCGTTCTTCTTCGACCATACGCGTCATGGTGGTTAAGGAGACGAGTGCCGCCACCAAAAAGAAGATAATCGGGAACACCGTACCGACAGCGGCAATGCTTTGGGCATCGTTTTTATAGGTTGCATAGCTTGGAATGGAGGTACGGTCTAAAATGTACCATTTCGGCAGTTTTACATTGTTGATTTCGTCCTCGGATTTGTCTAACTTTTCCTGTGCGGCGTTGATTTCCGCCTCGGTGTCCTCTGCCGCAAGTTCATAATCCTCTTTGGCGCGCTCTAATGCAATTTCGCCGTCTTGAATTTCTTTTTCGGCTTCTTGGAGCTTCGCTTCGCCCTCAGCGATTTTCACGCGCGCGGCGGCCGCCGCCGCGGGGTAATCCTCAATAAACTGCTCTGCCGTGGTCACGCGCTCGTTCACATCGGCAATGCTTTGCTCAATCGCCGGGAGTTGATTTTTATAATATTCCACCGTCGCCGTGGCGCGGATAATCTCCATACTGCGTTGGTAGTATTCCTCGTCGGATATGTACGGTGCGTCCGCCTGCAACTCCTTTTGCATTTGGGCAATTTTTGCCTCATCTGTGGCAATCTGGTCTTCTATCGCTTTCTTTTGCCGTTCCAAATCGTCAATCGTGGCGCGCGCTTCGGCAATTTGTGCCTTGCCGTTTTCCACGCTTTGGTCGCCTGAATCGAACAGCGCGCGCAATTCTTCTATCTGCTGACGCTGTTGCTCGATTTGCAGTTGACCGTTTTCCAGTTCCGCCTCTTTGGTGAGCAGGGTTTGGTAGGCGTCGCCCAAATCGCTGAGCGCTTTGTCCTTTTTCTCTTGGAATTCATATTTCGCTTGATTGAGTTTTTTGTCAGCGTCTGCACGGAATTCCGCAAGCCGCGCTTCACAGCGGGCATTTTCTACCGTCTCAATATTTGCCCTGACGGCGGAAAGCACCTTGTCATAGTCCTTTGAAAAACAGTTCATCTGCGCCGCGCCCATCATGGTGACATGGATTTCGGAATACACCTCTGCCGTAAACGCTTCTTTGGGAATGACCAAAAGCCCATCTGCCGTGCCGTCACCGATGGCGGCTGTACCGCGTTCGCTGTTCAAATAATACGAAGTCTCGCCCACGCCGACAATGGTAAATTCATCGTCTGCCAGAGTGTCAGATACCTTCGCCTCCGTACCGGTTTTTAAGCGAACGGTATCCCCGATTTGAAAACCTGACGCCGCTAAAAATTCGCGGTCGGCAATACATTCATTGTATTTTTCGGGATAACGCCCCTCCTTGACCTTCACAAGACTCACCTGATTGGTCATCGAGGTCACCTTAGCAACGACGGTATTATTTTCCGTCTCGCACAAAAAGTCGCCGGTGTAAATCCCCTCTGCCGCCTGCACGCCCTCTAAACTCAACAGCGTAGCCACATCGTTGTCGGTCAAGCCGAGCGTACCAATCACGCGAATATCCGCCAAATTGTCGCTGTCAAAGGTTGCGTCTGCCGAAGCGAGCATGGCAGGACTTGCCGAGCGAATACCGGAGAAAAACGCAACGCCGAGCGCCGAAATCAGCAAAATCGACAGAAATCGGCTGAAACTGTGCTTGACTTCTCTGCGGAAGTCCTTTCTTAATCCTTTCGTCATAGCCGATTTCCTTTACCACTCAATATATTCCACGGGGGTGGGGCGTTTGTTCATTAAGATTTGGTCAATCTTGCCGTTTTTCACCTTGATGACCTTATCCGCCATAGGGGCTATGGCAAGGTTGTGCGTGATGACCAAAATCGTCACGCCCTTTTCACGGCAGGTATCCTGCAACAACTTCAAAATGGATTTGCCGGTGATGTAATCGAGCGCGCCGGTCGGCTCGTCGCACAAAAGCAGTTTCGGATTTTTGGCAAGCGCTCGCGCAATGGAAACACGCTGTTGCTCACCGCCCGAAAGCTGTGCGGGGAAATTGTCCATACGGTTGGAAAGCCCGACCTCCTGCAAAACCTCGTCCGCATCCAACGGATTTTTACAGATTTGCAGTGCGAGCTCCACATTTTCCAGCGCCGTCAGGTTGCCGACGAGATTGTAAAACTGGAACACAAACCCGACATCGTCGCGCCGATAGCTCGTGAGCGCCTTTTCGTCAAATTTTGTAATATCCTCATTATCGACAAAAATTTCGCCGGAAGAAGCGGTATCCATCCCGCCCAAAATATTGAGAATGGTGGTTTTGCCCGCGCCCGACGGACCGACCACAACCACAAATTCGCCTTTTTCTATTCCGAACCCGACTTCGTCGAGCGCTTTAATTTCGACCTCGCCCATTTTGTAGGTTTTGGTCACATTTTTGACTTCAATAAAAGACATATTGCGCCTCCCGTGTGCAGAGATATTAAAATTGTAGCACAGTTTTTCAGAAAATGCCATAGCAAAACGGCGCTCTTTTGAATTTTTACATTCCGCATAAAAAAAGCGCCGTCAAATCGGCAGTTTGACGGCACTGTACGGTCTGTTTTTAACAATATACGGGCTGTAACTGACGCTCTTGCAATGCGCTTGCGAGTGCGTCGGGAATTTTCGTAAAATCCGCCACAACGGAATTCGGTTTGTTTTTTGTGTCGTCTTGGCGCATCGGCACAAAATAGATGTGCTTGGCGTTTTGCAGCATTCCTATGTTTTTCGCCGCCGTACCGAGGGCGTCGTTGGTGGAAACCGCAAGCAGTACAGGCCGTTCATTGCGCAAATGCGCCTTGCAGGCAAGCGTCACGGGGGTGTCGGTAATGCCGTTGGCAAGCTTTGCAAGCGTATTGCCCGTCGCGGGGGCGATAATCAGCGCGTCCAGCAGTTTTTTCGGACCGATGGGCTCTGCGGCAAATACGGTATGAATAATCGGATTGCCCGTAATTTTTTCGATTTTTTCGTTAAAATCCGCCGCTTTCCCGAACCGTGTGTCAGTCGTATATGCCGTCTGCGATAAAATCGGCAGCACGCGGTACCCTTTTTGCACCAAATTTTCAATTTCGGGAATAACCTTGTGAAACGTACAAAACGACCCGCACATGGCAAAGCCTACGGTAATTTGGGACATAAAAATCCCTCCCTTATTCTGAAATCAACTGAAAAAGCTTTTCTCCGATAACCTCTGCCGCCGCCTGCGGGGTATATTTCCCCGGTAAGGACTGCGCTTTCACAGCCGTTCTGGACAGCGCCTTTGCCGCTTCAAAATCTACGCCGAACGGCGCGGACGCCACATCGACAATACACACCGTTTGTTTTGTGCGTGCCAGTTCCGTTTCTCGAAACAACGGCACGGGCACGGTGTTGATGAGTACATCGAACCCCGATGCGTCCGCCAAAAGCGTGGAGAGCGGCAGTGCCGCACAGCCCATTGCTTCGGCATCTGCTAACGCCAGCGAATTTCGCGCCGCTATCGTCGGGACACAGCCCGCCGCAAGCAGGGCGCGCGCCGTCGCCTTGGCAACTCTGCCGAAGCCCGTGACGGCAATGCGCGGGTGCGTTTGCAAATCCACACCGTGCTCACGCAAGACCTGCAAAGTCCCCTCGGCTGTGAGTGCCGCATTTTGCACAATGACCTCTTCATCGTAATACTCCACCGTCCGTATCCCCTTTCGGAGGCACAGTTCCGTCAGATTTTTCGGTATCAGCCCGCCGTACACCGTATTTTCGGCGGCGGTCAGCTGTAAAAGGGTTTCAAACGGCAATGCGGAGTGTATCAACGGACATTGTACGCTGTTGCCGTCCTTGGTGACGGGCAGCGGCAAAATTATCGAAACATATTGCAACCCGAGTGCATATTTTAGCGCCGTAAAATCAATTGGGGCATATACACCGAAGCAATATGTACTGTACTGTTTGGAAGTGAAAAATCGGTCTAAATACCGCGTGCGGTTGTCGCCGCCTATCAGTAAAACGGTTTGCAAGGCAAGTAGCCCCCTTTTTGATTTCTAAAATATAGTATGCTTTTCCCGAAATTCTTGTGATAAAATCGCTTTAAGGGGTTTAATTTTTTTCTGTTTTGCAATATAATAAGGTTGTATATGTTTTGTAAGGAAGGATTCTTGATATGCACGATATAGACACCCTGTTAAAACAGGTCAAACGCATTCATTTTATCGGCATCGGCGGCAGCGGTATGTGCCCGCTTGCGGAAATTCTGCACAGCGAGGGGTACGCGCTGTCGGGCTCGGACAACAACGAAAGCGATACACTCGCGCGCATTCGGGCGCTGGGCATTCCCGTCACCATGGGACAGCGCGCCGAAAATATTGAAGGTGCCGAAATGGTCGTCTACACCGCGGCGCTGTTAAAAGATAATCCGGAACTTGTCGCCGCGAAAGCAAGCGGGATTCCGACCTTTGAGCGCGCCAAACTGTTCGGTGCAATTTCGAGACTGTATCAAAACTGCATCGGCGTTTGCGGCACGCACGGCAAAACCACCGTCACCTCGATGACCACACAAATCCTGCTGACTGCCGATTTAGACCCGTCAGCGGTCATCGGCGGGAAATTGCCGCTTATCGGCGCAAACGGGCGCGTCGGCAAAAGCGAGAACTTTGTCTGCGAGGCGTGCGAATTTGTCGATACATTCTTAGAGCTTTCCCCCGCCGTCGCGGTCATTTTGAATATTGACGAGGACCATCTCGACTACTTCAAAACGCTGGACAATTTGATTTTGAGTTTCCATAAATTTGCCGCAATGGCGACGGATGCCGTGATTTACAACGGCGACGACGAAAACACCTTAAAGGCTATGGAGGGTGTAAACGGCAAAACCGAAATCACCTTCGGCTTTGCGGCGGAAAACGACTATTCCCCCGCGAATATCACCGACATTCGCGGCGCATACTATGCGTTCGATGTGGTTTATAAGGGCGAAGTTTTGGGGCATATTCAGTTAAAAGTGCCGGGGCGACACAATATTCTCAACGCTTTGGCGGCGATTGCCGCAAGTATGCACGCGGGTGCTTCGTTTGCCGACTGCAAAAAGGGATTAGAGGCTTTCGGCGGCGCGGGCAGACGGTTTGAAAACTTGGGCGAATACAAGGGCATCACCTTTGCCGATGACTACGCCCACCACCCCGCCGAGTTGCGCGTCACCTTGGAGGCGGCAATGAAAATGGGCTACAACACCGTTTGGGCGGTATTCCAGCCGTTCACCTTTTCGCGCACCTATATGCTTATGGACGATTTTGCGGAAGTCTTACAAATTCCCGACCGCTGTGTGCTGACCGAAATTATGGGCTCGCGCGAGGTAAACACCTACAATGTATACACTTCTCAGCTTGCCGAAAAAATCCCCGGCTCGGTTTGGTTTAACACCTTTGAGGAGGTTGCGGATTTCGTACTGCAAAACGCCAAATCGGGCGATTTGGTGCTGACCTTGGGGTGCGGCGACATATACAAAGCCGCAAAAATAATGATTCGTAAGTTACAGGAAAACTAAATTTTCGGTCGTGATACTATGGAAAAGAAATATGATGTGTTGATTGTCGGCACGGGGCTCGGTGGGCTATACACCGCGCTGTCGCTCCCCGAAAATCTGTCGGTTTTGATGCTCTCGAAAAAAGAGGACACGCTTTGCAACAGTTCCTTGGCACAGGGCGGCGTTGCGGCGGTTTTGAGCTTTGAAAATGACAGCTTCGATTTGCATTTTGCCGACACAATGGTTGCCGGGCAACAGGCAAACGACCCCGACGCGGTCAATGTGTTGGTGCACGAGGGTCCCGACGATGTGCGCAAAATTATGGGCTACGGCGTGGAATTTGACAAAAATCCCGACGGCAGTATTCAAAAGACGCTGGAAGGCGGGCATTGCCGCCGTCGCATTGTGCACCATAAGGACACAACGGGCGCGGAAATCGTGAACAAATTGCTTGTGGAAATTCACAAGCGCAAAAATATTACACAGGTGCAAAACGCGATGGTCTTTGCCTTACAAAAAGTCAAAAGCGGCTTTTGCGCCGACATTTTAAAAGACGGCGAGGCGCACACGGTGTTTTGCGACTACTGTGTTTTGGCGACGGGCGGCATCGGCAGAGTGTATAAATACACCACCAACCCCGCCGTGGCGACGGGCGACGGCATTCGCTTGGCGTATGAGCTTGGTGCAACGATTAACCATTTGAGTTATGTGCAGTTTCACCCCACCGCCTTTAACGGGGCGGACCGCGAGCAGTTTTTAATCAGCGAGGCGGTGCGCGGCGAGGGCGCGTACTTATTAAACTGCAAAAAAGAGCGATTTATGCACCGCTATGACCAGCGGTTGGAATTGGCCCCGCGCGACGTGGTTTCCAAATGCATCATTATGGAAAGCCGCAAAACGGGCAGCAACAATTTTTACTTAGACATTACCCACCGCGACCGCGACTATTTATTAAACCGTTTCCCCGGCATTTACGAGGGGTGTAAAAAGCACGGGGTGGATATTACCACCGATTTAATTCCCGTATTCCCCTGTCAGCACTATTTGATGGGCGGTATCGGCGTGGATTTGGACGCGCGGACAAGCATTGCGCGGCTGTACGCCGTCGGGGAATGCTCCTGCACGGGCGTGCACGGCAAAAACCGTTTGGCGTCAAACTCCCTATTGGAGGCACTTGTGTTCGGCAGACGCGCGGCGGAGGATATTACCCGCTGTGTAAACGCAGGCTTTGCGCATGCGGCGGTAACCGACCACAAAACGGATATTACCGGTGCGCCTTTGCCCAAAGGTTTACGGACGGAAATTCGCTCCATTATGCAACGCGCCTATTTCGTCATTCCCGACCCCGGCGCGGTACGCACGGGATTAAAGCGTGTAGACGCGATACTCAAACGGTTACAAACCGGTAAATTCGCCGTTACACCCGACTACTGCGAGGCGTTAAGCCTTGCAACGGTGGCGCATATTATACTCAAGGAGGTTGACGAAGGATGAACCTGCCGCAATTTTATGTGGACGAAATCATTGTAAACGCACTCAAAGAAGATGTGAACTATGTGGATGTGGCTTCGGACTATTTAATTCCCGAGGACCAACGCGACGAAGCCTATTTTGTTGCGAAAGCAGACGGCGTGCTGTGCGGGCTTTCGGTTGCGATGCGTGTATTTGAACTGCTGGACGATACCTTTGAAGCCAAAATTTATAAGCAGGACGGCGACAGAATTCAGAAAGGCGATTTGATTGCCGAATTTTCGGGCAAAACCGTACTGCTGTTGAAAGGCGAGCGCACAGCATTAAACCTGTTACAGCATATGTCGGGCATTGCAACGGCGACCGCCGCGGCGGTAGAACTCGTAAAAGGCACAAACGCCCAAATTACCGACACGCGCAAAACGCTCCCCGGACTTCGCGCGTTGCAAAAATACGCCGTGACCTGCGGCGGCGGCAAAAACCATCGCTTTAATTTGTCGGACGGCGCGATGCTTAAAGACAACCACATCGACGCGGGCGGCGGGATTACCAATGCCGTAAACGCTTTGCGTGGAAAATTGGGACATATGGTAAAAATCGAAGTGGAAACCCGCGACCTTGCGGAAGTGCGTGAGGCACTCGCGGCGGGGGCAGATATTATTATGCTTGACAATATGTCAAACGAGATGATGCGTGAAGCCGTCCAAATCATTGACGGCCGCGCGAAAACCGAGGCATCGGGCGGCATCACCCTGGAAACGATTGCCGAGGTTGCCAAAACGGGTGTGGATATTATCTCCCTCGGCGCGCTGACACACTCCGTTCGTGCGTTTGATATTTCAATGAAAATGAAAAAGTAAGCTCTGTGCAGCGGCAAGCACAGAGACGGAGGACGAAATAAGAGGGGAATTTTATGCAGAAGATTTGTCCGCATTGCGGTGCGTCCATGCCGACGGAGGCTGTATTTTGCCTACACTGCTTTTCGGCGGTTGACATTTCTGAAAAAACAGCATCGCCGCGCGGCGGTGCAACACCGCGCAAAAAGTCTGCTGTGCGGCGGGTACAGCACCGAATTGAAGAACGCTTTACAGCGGGTATACTTTTAGTCACCCTGCTTACAAGCATGTTCTTCTCGTTTGCGGGCGGGCATTTTTCACCTGCATCTGCGTTACATACATTCACCCGCGGGGATGGGCTGTTCACAGCCACGCACCGTTCGGATAAAACGGAGACTTCCGAAACAAAACCCGACAGCCTTACGGCAGAAGAATCCATATCCGTTTTCCAGACGCTCGGGCAAACGGCGGGCGGTCTCAGCACACCGCAAAACCCGCTCAGCCATTTGTTCCCGACGACACCGTTGAACGCTTTGCCGTCGGAGAATACCGACAACGGCGGCAAAACGCCCGATAGCGGGCTAACTCCGGAAGTACCGACCGACACAAGCCCTGTTTTGCCGTCGGAAAATCCGACCGAGCCAACCGACGAGAACGGCGCCGACGAAGTGCCGCTCCCAC
>JBJEPU010000058.1:0-15974 GCA_051881395.1 Candidatus Fimenecus sp. | reverse complement strand
CGTAGGGAACGGTCTTGACCGTTCCGCAAAATTATATCGAAATTTACGGGCGGGCACGGATTTTCTCCGAAAACGGGCACCCTTTTGTCCGCATTCGCGGACATTTCCCCTGTCAGGGGAATAACCCGCCCCTACAACGGGGCGCCGAGTCGACGCCCCCTACGCTCGCATTACATTTTACCCGTTCCGAAATCCCCCTACAAATCCAAATTTATCATTGCAACAGTTTTTTGGAAACGGGGTGGAAAAATGAATGAAATGTGAAGGTTTTGTTAAAACTGTATTTTTAATATTGACTAACGGTCATTTTGTGCTAAAATGGTGCAGGGTTAAGAAATGACCAATAGTCATTTTATGAACTTTTTGCATAAAAAGAGGTGTAAAAATGGATAAAATCGCACAAAAGAAAAATGAGAAGTATCAAAATTTGATTTCCGCCGCGTTTGAATTATTTGAACACAACGGCGTTTCAAGCGTCTCGATTGACGATATTGTGAAAAAGGCGGGCGTGGCAAAAGGTACATTTTACTTGTACTTTAAAGATAAATTTGACCTGATTTCCAAATTGATTCTCAAAAAGGCAACGGACTTTTTACATTTGGACGCTGAAAATGTGCAAATACAAAATGACGAGGACTTAGACCACTGCGTTGCACGGTTTGTGGATATTTTGGTAACATTTTTAGAAAAGAACAAGACGCTGACACTGCTCATTGACAAAAATGTGGATGTTTGCATCAGCGCCATGATTGAAAACCGCGAAGGTCCCGTCAAAGCGCTGTATGACAATATTTTGGCGTTTTTTGAAAGCCGCGGCTTTTCCGCGGAAGAAGTTCGCATAAAAATGTATATTTATATTGATATGATTGTCTCCTCTTGCTGTAATGCCATCTTGCGCGGCAAACCGTATTCTTTGCAGGAAATCAAACCGCATTTATACGAAATTGTTGCCGTCAGCATTTACGGCGCGGAGCAATACAAAATGAACCGCGGCGTTCTGCCGCCGCAACAAAGCAGGTGAAGCTATGATACAGAAAATTGCAAAGTGGGAGGCTTGTCACCCGAAAATCGTGGTGGCGATTGCCGTTCTGCTTTTGGTACCGTCCGTTATCGGATTCCTTTGCACGGGCGTGAATTACGATATTCTGTCGTATTTGCCCGCGGATTTGGAGTCCGTGCAGGGAAACCAAGTGCTGGACCAAACCTTTCACAACGCGGGCATGTCGATTGTGATTGTGGAGGATATGCCCGCGAAATACACCGCCGCGCTTAAAGAGGAAATCGCCAAGGTTGCGGGCGTCAGCACGGTGCTTTGGGTTGACGATTTGGCGGGCTCGACAACGCCTGCGGAAATATTGCCCGATATGATTCGGGATGTGTTTTACAGCGCCGACGGCGACAAAACCATGATGCTGGTGCAGTATGACAGCACGGATTCCACCGACGATATTTTGGGAGCTGTAAAGCAAATCAAAAAACTCTGTAACGAAAAGACCTTTATCAGCGGCATGTCCGCCATTACGGAGGACACCAAAGAAATCGCCGACAAGCAAGCGCCCGTTTATGTGACAGTTGCCGTTTTATTGGCCCTTTTGATTATGTCCTTCATGATGGAATCGTGGATTTTGCCGCTGGTCATTTTGATGGCGCTGGGTATGGCGATTCTCTACAATATGGGTACGAACTTCTTCTTGGGTGAGATTTCGTTTATCACGCAGGCCATCGCGGCGGTTTTGCAGTTGGGCGTCACAATGGACTACTCTATCTTCTTAATGGACCGCTACACCGAGGAGCGCACAAAATATGCCGACCGCACAGACGCCATGGCGGTGGCGGTTTCCAAATCCTTTACGGCGCTCATCGGCAGTTCGCTGACAACGGTGTTCGGATTTGTGGCGCTGTGCTTTATGCAGTTGAGCCTGGGATTTGACCTCGGGTTTGTCATGGCAAAAGGCGTTGTGTTCGGGATTTTGACCGTGATTTTGGTCCTGCCCGAATTGATTTTACTGTTTGAAGAACACATCAACAAATATAAACACCGCAGTATTATCCCCTCTTTGAAAGGGGTAAACCGCTTTGTGTTCCAACACAAAAAGGTGTTTGCCGTTTTGTTTGTGCTTTTGTTAATTCCGAGTTACATTGTACAGAACAATGCCGATGTCTATTATAATATGGATAAGGCTCTGCCCGACCATTTGATTTCCATTCAGGGCTTAAACACCTTAAAGCAAGATTTTAATATGGCAACTACGCAGTTTGTAATTGTAGATGATACCATTCCCGCCGGTAAGCTGATGCAAATGGAAGCCGAAATAGAGAATTTGGACGGCATTGCCTCGGTGCTTGCCTACAATACCATTTTGGGGCCTGCTATCCCTGACGACATTATGCCCGACGCGGTTTTGGAAATTTGCAAAAAAGACGGCAAGCAAATGATTATGGTCAACTCCGAATACGGCGCGGCGACAGACGAGTTAAACACGCAACTGACGCAAATGGAGCAAGTCGTAAAGCGGTATGACGAAAACGCGCTGATTACAGGCGAGGGTGCGCTGACGAAAGATTTGATTACAACCACCGACCGTGACTTTGTGGTCACCAGTATTCTTTCGATTGCGGCAATATTCATTTTGATAGCCATATGCTTTAAATCCGTTTCCCTGCCGATACTTTTGGTGCTTTCCATTGAGCTTGCCATTTGGATTAACCTCTCGTTTGCAACGCTGATGGGTACGGAAATCTCGTTCGTTTCGCCGACGGTTATCAACTGCGTACAGCTCGGTGCAACGGTGGACTACGCCATTCTGCTGACCACGCGTTTCCGTGAAGAATTACAGCTCGGGCGGCCGAAAAAAGACGCTATCTTAAACGCGATGGACGCGGCGGAACGCTCCATTTTGCAAAGTGCGTCCGTGTTCTTCGCCGCCACCTTCGGGGTGTATATGATTTGTGACATTTCCTTAATTAAAGGCATTTGCGCACTGCTCGCCCGCGGGTCGGTCATCAGCGCACTTGTCATTGTATTTTTCCTAAGTCCGCTTTTGTATTTGTGCGAGGGCGTTATCAACAAAACCACATTCGGTTGGCGGGAAAATAAAAAATTTCGATTCGAGCGAAACAAATCCAAACAAAATCAAAGTGAGGTGCATAAAGATGCGTAAACAAATATGGATAAAAGCCGTCAGCGGCTTGCTTGCAGGCGCTCTGCTTTGCACATCTTTCGCAGGCTGTCAGAAAAAAGCAGTAACGGAAAATCAAATTTTAGACCAAGAATTAAACGGCACCGAATATGTGCAAAAGGAATATTCGACAATAGCCGAGAGCGCCAAAAAAGAGGAAACTGTGTATATTAACACAAAGGCGGACGGCACAATCTACAATGTGCAGGTCACGGATTGGCTGCACACAGACACCCCGCAGGTGCGCTTGCAGGATGTCAGCAATCTGACGGAAATTCAAAATGTGAAAACCCTGACACAGCCTGTGGTCAAAGACGGCGCGCTGTATTGGGATATGGACACGACTGATCTCTATTACAGCGGCGTATCCGACGCACAACCGCCCGTCACCTTCTCTGTCAAATACTTTTTGGAGGGCAACGAGGTATCCGCAGCGGAAATCGCGGGGCAAAAAGGCAATGTTGCCATTGAAATCACCGTTTCCAATGCAGTAAAGAAAAAAGTGACCGTTTCGGGCAAAACCTATGAAATCACCTGCCCGATGCTTTTTGCCGGCGGCACAATTTTGCCCGAGGAAACCTTTACGAATATTGCGATTGACTACGGCACCGTGCTAAGCGACGGCGCAAAACAGATTGTTTTCTTCACGGGCGTGCCGGGCATAGACGAAAGCTTGGGGCTGTCGGATTTAGATATTTCGCTTTTAGACGAGGCGATGTATACAAACACCTATACCATCACCGCTTACACCGAATGCTTTACACTCGGCAACCTGATGTTTGCTGTTTTGCCGTTTTCGTCTATCGGTGCTTTGGGCAACGGCGGTATGGTGGACAGCATTGACAGCGTGAAAGAAGTTCTCACCGATGTTGAAAAAATCCAAGCCGCAATGAACGGGTTGGATATGCAAAAAACCATTGATTTGCTGTACGGCGACGCCAACAAAATGGAGGAAATTATGGGCGTGGTCACCGAAGCCACACAGCTTTACAGCGAAAATGAAAAAATGCTGAAAGTGCTCGGCAGTTATATGACCGAGGAAAATATGGCAAAACTCGACAAGCTGATAACAGACCTCAACCATACCGATTTGGAGGCCGTTTCGTCCACTTTGAGCGACCCGCAAATGCAATTGCTGTTAAAGTTGTTGCCGAAGTTGTCCGAAAGTCTTTCGGGTATGGCGACGCTCGCAGACGATTTGAATGATGTTATGCCCATTTACGAAAGTCTTGCGAAAGATATGGAGGACCCCGAAATTCAAAAATCCATTGAAAATCTGCCGCAGACTTTGGAGCAGTTAAATCACATTGTCGCTGTGCTTGAAGAAAATCAGGCGTTGCTCGAAAATCTCGGGGCGCTGGCAAGCGGAGATAAAGCAGCACAAATCGAAGTGATTATGGATACGGCTGAAAAATATGCCGGCAGTTTCAGTCTTTCCCAAGCGCAGACACAAGTGTTGGCGGACAGAATGAAAGCGTGGCTGAATTACGGTAACGAATATGACATTTTCACAGAGAAAACCGCGCAAATGACTTCCTCTGTGCTGTTTACCTATAAAACAGACGCCATAGAAAAGCCGCAAGCGGAGACAGCCGTTTCCGCCGCGGCCGAAGAAGCCGAGGAAAACAAATTCATCGCTTGGGTAAAAGGGTTATTCACCTAAAACACCCGCAATCCCCTTTAACAAGCACCCGCTGAAATGCTTTCAGCGGGTGCTTGTTTTTACGCTTTGGTTAAAATCTTTTGAAGTGGCTTTTGCAATCTTTTTTGGAAGAATTTGACCGTCTGCCCTGTGAGCAATGCGGCAATCACCGTGCCCTCTCGCATACCGACTATTTTCCCGCCGAAAAACAACAGAGAAAGCAGTAACGCAAGCACCACGCACGATATATCAAAGGCGATTTTCACATTACCGAAGGTAAAATGTGTTTTGTCGGAAATCGCTTTCACGAACGCCTCGCCCGCATTCATAATCACATCGGCAATCACCGCCAACGCAATGCCGAAGCCGAGAATGGCTGTCCCTGCAAACACCAAAAGCAAGCGAACGGGGTACAATTCAGTGGGAATAAATCCCGCAAGCCACATACCGAAATCCGTAAACCAACCGAACAGCACAGACAGCGGGATTTGCAACAGCTGTATCGGTTTAAACTGCTTTCGGAGAATGAGAATTTGCCCCAAAATCAAAACGCAGTTCCATAAAATCAACCAAGTACCGAGGGACAATACGGGAAATTTCAAACTGACTACATTGGCCACGGACGAAATCGGAGACACGCCAAGGCCGCCGCGTTTGGTGACAGCAACACCGAGCCCCGAAAAGAACAGCCCGATGATGAATAACACATACCGTTTTACGGTTTCCTTATGTAATTTAACCAATCATACCACTTCCGATCGCACTATTTTGACAGGAGAATACCTTTATCTTAACGGATGTACTGAAAAAATGCAATCCGAAATTTCCTGAAAAATGAAAACTTTTTCTTTACAAACCATTCAAAAACATCATATAATATCTTGTATAAATAGCCACATACCAACCGGGAAAGTGATGAAAAAATGTCCGAAATTACCAAACGCGCATTGGCGCAGTCGTTAAAAAATTTATTGGCAAAAAAGCCGCTGAACAAAATCACAATCAGCGATATTGCCGAGGACTGCGGCATCAACCGCATGACCTTTTATTACCATTTTAAAGATATTTACGACCTCGCGGAATGGACTTGTATCGACGAAACGAAAAAAGTCCTCGACGGCAAGAAAACATATGACACTTGGCAGGAGGGCCTTTTAAATATCTTCCACTCCGTAGCGGAAAACAAGCCACTCGTTTTAAATGTGTACCGCTGTATCAACCGCGAACAGTTAGAGTTGGGGTTAAACCCGTTGGTATCCGGCCTACTGCTGTCTGTTATCGACGAAAAATCCGCCGGTCTGCACGTATTGGAAAGCGACAAAAAATTCATTGCGGATTTTTATGAATACGCCTTTGTCGGTGTGATGATGAATTGGATTCAAAACGGTATGCAGGAATCCCCCGAGGTATTGGTCAATAAAATCAGCATCTTGCTTCACGGAAATTTTGCAAAAGCCTTACAAGATTTCTCCACGGGAAAAAATACATCAAAACCGACCGATTGATAGATTTTTTTACAAATTTTCCGCCCTGATAAAACTTTTATCAGGGCGGATTTTCTGTTTATTGTGCAAATGCGCCGCTGTAAATATAATGAAAACAGAAAATATTTTTAGGAGGTTTTCTTATGTATTATGCAGCAGGTACTTATGAGGCATTTGCACACCCCGAAAAGCCGAAGGATGTAGATAAAAAATCTGCGTATATCATCGGCACCGGTCTTGCAGGACTTACGGCGGCGTTCTATCTTGTCCGCGACGGACAGATGAAAGGAGAACATATTCATCTCCTCGAAAAGTTAGAGCTTGCCGGCGGCAGTTGTGACGGCCGCAAGGACATCACCAAGGGCTTTTATATGCGCGGCGGACGGGAAATGGACAACCACTTTGAAGTAATGTGGGATATGTTCCGCGATGTCCCCTCGCTTGAAAATCCTGATGTTTCTGTATTAGACGAATACTATTGGCTCAACAAGCATGACCCGAACTACTCGCTGTGCCGCGCCTCCGTCAACCGCGGTGAGGACGCGCACACCGACAAGAAGTTTGGCTTAGACAGGGAGTCGGCGCTTGCCCTTTCGCAACTGTTCATCACGCCGGAAAAAGCTTTGGAGGGCAAGAAAATCTCCGAGGTATTGCCGGATTCTTTCTGGGACACAAATTTCTGGCTTTATTGGCAAACAATGTTCGCTTTCCAGCGTTGGTCGAGCGCTTTGGAAATGAAGCGCTATCTTTGCCGCTATGTGCACCACATTGACGGTCTGCCCGATTTCAGCGCGCTTCGTTTTACTAAGTACAATCAGTATGAAAGTCTGATTCTGCCGCTGGTAAAATATTTGGAAGCCCACGGCGTCAAAATCGAATACGGTATGGATGTGAAGAATGTTATCATTGACACCGTCGGCGACAAAAAGATTGCCAAGCAGATTGTGTATGTAAAAGACGGCACCGAGCAGACCATTGATTTGATTGAAGATGACCTTGTATTCATCACCAACGGCTGTTGCACCGACACCTCCTGCTACGGCGACCAAACGCACGCACCCGACCTTTCCATCATCCGAAACGGCGGCGGCGAATCGTGGGATATGTGGAAAAACATTGCCAAACAGGCAAAGCACGGTGAATTCGGTAATCCCGACGCATTTTGCAGTGATGTTGAAGCGACCAACTGGATGAGTGCGACGGTTGCAACCTCCAACGAGGAAATTATTCAGCATATCATCAAAATCTGCAAGCGTGACCCCCGCGAGGGCAAGGTCACGACAGGCGGCATTGTCACCGTAAAGGACAGCACCGAAAATTGGTATCTGTCGTGGACAATCAACCGTCAGCCGCAGTTTAAATCGCAGGATAAGGACACTGTTTTGGTTTGGCTGTATGCGCTCAGCACCAACAAGGAAGGCAATTATGTCAAGAAAGCCATGCGCGACTGCACAGGTGAGGAAGTTTGCCGTGAATGGCTGTATCATATCGGTATTCCCGAATCGGAAATTGATGACCTCGCCAAAAATGCCTGCAACACGACGACCTGCTTCATGCCGTACATCAACGCATTCTTCCAGCCGAGAAAGAACGAGGACCGTCCGCATGTTGTGCCCGACGGCGCTGTGAACTTTGCTTTCCTCGGGCAGTTTGCTGAAACACCCCGCGACACGATTTTCACCATTGAATACTCTATGCGCACGGGTATGGAATCCGTCTATACCCTGCTTGACATAGACCGCGGCGTACCGGAGGTTTGGGGTAGTAAATATGATGTGCGCGAGCTTTTGCGCGCGTGCTACTACGCCATTGATAAAAAACCGATTACGGAAATCAAGCTTTCTTTGGCGGAAAGAGAATTGGTAAAAGTTGCCTTAAAGAAAATTAAGGGAACGGATATTGAAATCCTGTTACAAGAAAGCGGACTGATTGAGTAATCATATGTTCTGTCTTTAAATAGAATTCGAAAAGCCCTTCGTTGAGCAACCAACGAAGGGCTTTTCCTTTCTTATACCGTTTTTTGTTTTACTGCGCCCAGGTAATTTCCAGACCGTCCAAATTTCTGCCGTTATCGGTCGGATACCATTTTTCGCCGAGGGTGATTTCACTTTCGGCGGCAAGCACATGCACGGATTTTAAAGAAGTGCAATTATAAAATGCATACTCGTCAATCTGCTCTATGCTTGCGGGGATTTCCACGGTTTGAATTTTGCCGCAATACGCAAAGGCGTCTTTGCCGATAAGTTCGAGATTTGCGGGCAGTTTTAATTCCTGTAACGCACAGCGGAAAAATGCCTTTTCTTCAATGCGCGTCACGGAGTCGGGTATGGTAATTCCCGTCAACGATTGGCATTTATAAAACGCCTTGGTGCGAATGGTTTCCACACCGTCGGGAATTTCGTACTCGATATACTGCACTTCCCTTTGCGCGCCGCTCTCGTCGGTTTCGGTTTTGGTCTGTTTATTGCGCGCAGGCGGATAGAACAACAACGTTTTCATATCCTTTGTATACAAAACGCCGTCCACATCGCAGAAATATTCGTTTTCTTCGCTCACTTTGAACGCTTGCAGTTTTTGATTGTTTTCAAACGCCCACAGCCCGATTTCGCGCACATTTTTGCCGATAGAAATGGTCTCAATATTTTCGAGATTGACCGCCGCAAAATCCGCAATCACCGTAACGGGGCAACCCTCGTATTCGTCGGGGATTTCCACGGACAACACCGTGGAATTGTCGGGGAATTCCCGCACAACAGCCTCTCCGTTTTCGATTTTATATTTGATTTTTTCTTCGCCCAAGCCAAACTGCTCACCGCAACCGGAAAATAGCGTGCTCATAAGCAATACCGCAAGCAGTAAGACGGCGCATACTTTTTTCTTTTGCATTTGTTAACCCTCCTCTGCCGCAACGGTTGCCGCTTCGGGCAACGGCTCGTCATTTTCAATCGCGCGGACGCGTTCCTGCAATTCTTTGATGCATTGTTCTAATTTTTCTTTGGTTAAATCATAGAAGAAGAACGGTACCGTAACCAATATAAGACCGATAACCGACGCCCATGTGTAAATATTAAACACATTATTGAGAATTTTCGAGTCAAACAAAACATCCCAATCCGAAGTGAAGCCAACCAATTTGAGCAACCACGGAATGACAAAACCGATTGCCATATTGATAGGTCCTAAGAACCAACCGTACACGCCCGACATCGAGTCTGCACGCTCACCGTATTTCCATTGGTGATAGTTTTGAATATCTGCGCCCAAACCGGTATTCACGCCGTCCACCACAGGCGCGAGGGTGTTTTTCAAGAACATAGCGACCATAAAGATAATGATGTTTTCAAATTTGACGGCAACGGCAATACCCAAAACCGTCAACAGCGTTGCCGCGCGCGAAACAAGCAGAATATCACGCTTTTGCAACCGTTTGGTAAGCACCGGTGTAAGCAGGTTGCCCGCCGTCATACCGACCACGACGATATTCGCCGCAATGCCCGAAAACCACTCCATACGAAGTGAATAAATAAACCACCACGCGAGCAGGTTGCCGACAAGCCCCTGCCACTGCCCGATAATATTGGAAATATTGACAATCCAAAAATATTTATTCTGCAACACATGCTTTGCGCCCGCCCAAAACTTCACTTTGGCGCGTTTTTCCATCGGCGGCTCAATGACGCGTTCTTTGCATTTGGCAATGGCAAGCGTAACAACCACGCCGATGGCGCAGAAAATCGGCACAAACACTTTGTAAGTCGTCAAGCTCAAATACCCGCCCGTGGACGCAATCAGCAACGGGAAGAACATACTGATAATTGACGGGAACAGCCCCGTAACAATCGGCACAATCGAATAAAGCCGCTGGCGCTCTTGGGAATTCGGTGTCATAAAGGTCACCATACCGTTGATGCCGATAAACGCCTGATAAAAATAGTTCATAAAGGTAAACGCAAAATGGAGAACCACCAATTTGTGCGTATAGCTTAACGCCTGCACGGGCAAAAACGGGATAATCGACATCAAAATTGCCGCCGGAATGCCGCACAGCATAATAAACGGTTTTAAACGGCCGTATTTGGCACAGAATTTTTTGCGGATAAACCAGTTGATATACCCTGTAAGGCCGTTGATAACCAAGATGTTGCCGACGATTTGCGGCAAGCCCTTCATAATGAATTCAAATCTTGCAGAGGGGATAAAGTAACACGCAACGCCGAGCGCCAACTGTCCGAGAAACGCGGCGTGCGCAAACACGCGCATTTTCGGGGTTAACTGCCCGTGATTTTCATAAATCAATACCCCAATCGGATTTAAGAAAATCAACACATAGCCGATAATCGTTGCCACCAAATTGATGACATAAAAGTCCATCGCGGCGATGCCCATAATCGCGCCGCAAAAATAGTTGGAGGCAAAGGTCATTAAGCCCGCGGCGGTCATGAATATGTAAGACCCCGCCTGTGACGCGGTATACGCCACCACTTCCTCTAAGGAAAGATATTCCCCTTCGCCGGGCTGTTTCCAATGCGCTTTGACATACGCCGGAATGCCTTTCACCTGTGCGACAAGTTTTTGGATTGCCATAATTTTCCCTCTTCATCTTTTTTAGAATCTGCATAAAAAAAACAGATTACTTTGCTATTATACTATACCTGTTTCACAAAATAAAGCGTTATTTTTGCGCGTTTTGTTTTTTGTGCAGTTTGGCGGCGAATGAGGGCATATGCTTGGTGATTCCTACAAAAAATCCCCGCAGCATACGGCAAACAGCGCCGCAGTTGCGGGGATTCGATTTGATTTACAGATTGGCAGACAGGAACGAGAGAATGTCCGAAAACACTTCTGCACGGTTGATTTCGTTGAGAATTTCGTGCCGCGCGCCGTCATACAGTTTGATTTGCACATTTTGATGTCCTGTGTTTTGCAAGCGCGAAAACACTTCGCGCACGCCTTTACCGTAGTTACCTATCGGGTCCATTGTGCCCGAAATCAGCAGTATAGGCAAGCTTTGCGGTATGGCGGCATACCAACTGTCTTTGGAAATCTCGCGCACGGTCAAAAACAGCGCTTGCATACCGCTGACGGTATACATATAACCGCAAAGCGGGTCGGCAATGAATTTATCCACTTCTTTTTCATCGCGTGAAGCCCAATCGCAAGGAGTGCGTTTTTCGGTTTTCTTGTTGTATGCGCCGAACGCGATTTTGTCAAGCAACTTGGAACGGTGCTTGTCACCTTTTAGATTTATCAAAGCCTTGCAAAGCAGAAGCCCAAATCCCAACGCGGGGTTACTGCCGCTTGTGCCGCTGTAAACCGCGCCCGCAAGCAAACTGCCGTACTGCGCGGTGTATTTGCGCGCAATTAAAGAACCCATGCCGTGTCCGAGCAAAAATAAAGGCAAATCGGGGTATACTTTCTTTGCCCAATCGGTAACGGTTTTCATATCCTCTATGAAGTTTTGCTCGCCGTGTTCGCCGAAATAGCCGAGCAGTTCGGGCGAAGCCACGCTTTCCCCGTGCCCGATGTGGTCATGTAAAAATACGGCAAAGCCATTCTCACATAGATATTCGGCAAACGGCAGGTAGCGCGCAGCGTGCTCCGCCATACCGTGCGAAATCTGCACCACGGCTTTGACCGTTTTCTTTTGCGGGCATAAGCATTTTGCGTGAATGTCCCCTATCCCCGCGCAAGAGGGAAAGGTGTAGGTTTGAGTGGTGATGTTCATAATTGACTCCGTTTTTAGGTGTTTTATTTTATTTGAAAGGAATTGAAAATTGCATATACATCCACTTCCGACAAAGCCCCGTCATTAGAAGTAACTGTAACCGTGTACGAAAAAAAGCGGTTGTCGGGTGTATAGACTTTCATTGCATACATTGTTCTTGCCGGCGTACCTTCTGCTTCATCGGCATCTTTGCTATACACATAAATAAAACCGTTATACTGCGGTGTATCGATTTTATAGATTGCCTGTTCCGCAACACCGATGAGCGCACCTTTCATAATGCCGATTCCGCTCGAAAACAAATAGGCTGTGTAAACATCGTCATCGGCGAGGTTGTCCAAATCCAGCGAATTGGTTACCAAATCCATACTGTACTGGTCTTTTAACGATACCCCAAAGGCTTTCTTGGCAGAGTAGCCGTACAGAATATTCTGCACCAGCATCAACCTTTTATATTCGGATTCTTCTTCTCGGCTGTAAGACGGTACACTGACGATAACCCCCGCGCGTGTATCATCCTCTATCGTATAGCCGTACGTACCGACTTCGGCAGAATTGGCATCGGTTGTTTGCGTAAAGGCGGCAGGTAAAGTGATGGAAAAACTGTCCGTACCGACGGTTTGCGTCTCGCCCGAAAGGCGCAAATCCGCTTTCTCGTACGGTTCCCAAGAAATATACATACCCGGTCTTTCGGCAAAGGCTTGGCGAACCACCTGGGCGCTTGTTCGGTGCGGCAAAGCACGCGACACAAAGAGATATGCCCCAAGCAAAAGCAATGCGAGAACGGCAAAAATGACGGCAAGAATGATCAGCACCTTTTGGCCTTTGGATTTTGGATTTGTTTTTGACATATATGTATATCTCCTTTGTGCGTTCTCTGCGCAATGCGCAGGTTGAGGAACAACACTGAGGTTGTTCCCTACGGGAATTTTGTTGTTATCTTCCGCCGTACGCTACATCTGGCAAATGACCGTTCTGGTCCGGACGCAAAGTACCGTAATCCCAAATAATTTGGCTGGGTGCAGTCGTTCCATACCCACCCGAAGAAGTCGGCAACAAAGAACCGCTGTACCCCGGCTGTTGCGTAATTGTATACGGTTCCGGTTCAAACGGTTCCAGCACAATCGGCTTGTTGCTTTCGGTTGCTTCTTCCGTCGTCATTTCTTGGGTCGTTGTCGTTTTCGCCGTTTTTTTCTTGGTGGTTGCTTCGGTAGTGGTTGCTTCTTCCGTTACAAGCTCGGTTTCCGCTTCGGTCACCGGCTCGGTGACAGGTTCTGTGACCGGTTCGGTAACCGGTTCGGGAACGGGAACGGCGGTTTCCGCAACGGGATCTACCGAAGGCTCTGCAATAGGCGCTTCTTGTGTTTTCGGCTCGGTCAAAAAGCAAAGCGCAACCGCAAGCACCGCTATGCACGACAACACAACCACCGAAACCAGCGGCTTTTTATAGTGCAAAACGGATTTTACACGCGTTTTCACGCCGACCTCGGCGAAAGACAGCGGGCACGCCGCCACATTTTTTTGGCGCACACTGCACAAAAGCAAGGTTTCGGAATATGCCTTTTTCTCTTGCAGAGACAGATTGCACACCACGCGCTCGTCACAGGCAAGCTCCATATCGCGGCAAAACAGAATATAACTTAACCATACAAGCGGATGAAACCAATACACGGACAAAATCGCAAATCCAAGCGGTTTCCAAAATTGGTCACCGCGGGCAAGGTGCGCATACTCGTGGTGCAAAATATAAGTTTTCTGCGGCTCGGTTACACCGGACGGCAGAAAAATACGCGGCTTAAAAATGCCGAGAATAAACGGGGTTTGCAACCCGTCGCACAAATATACATTGCCGCTGTCGTGCAGATGGACACGCAACCGCCGATACAAACGGATATAACTGATTGCCGCATATAAAAGCATAATCGCCGCGCCGCTTACCCAAATGCCGAACACAAGATTGCCCGCCGAAAGCGACGGTGCAGCCGTTGCAACGGTCTGCTGTGCCGCGCTTTGCACAGCGGCGGACTGCGCAACGGTTTGTGTGACCGTTTCGGCACGCGGCACCAAACTGACGGCGCTTTCCAAAGAAAACGGACACAAAAGCCGCAAAGCGACCAATGCCCACAGAAGACAGGCAATCCATTTCGGCGCGCGCTTCAAAATCGGCCGCAGTGCAAAAACGGCAAGCATCAAAAAACTTGCCGTAAAACTCAAATGTATTAGATTTTGTAAAAAAACTTCCACCGCAATTTCCCCCACAGCTACCGATTATTCTTTTGCGGCATCAATCATTTGCTGAATCTCATCAATTTCCTTTTGCGAAAGCGGTTTGCGCGCGGTAAACGCGGCAACAAACGCCGGCAGAGAGCCTTGGAAATTTTCCTCGACAAACTGCTCGCTTTGCATGGCCTCATATTCCGCCTTGGTGGTCACCACGCGCACCGTGCCCTTTTCATTTTCAAAAAAGCCGCGCACACACAACTTTTTGAGTACCGTGTAGGTGGTGGACTTTTTCCAATTCAGCTCTTCTTCGCAAAGCGCAACCAGCTCACGCGAACGCAGCGGCGCGTGCTCCCAAACGATGTCCGCGAAGCGCGACTCCACCTCGCCGAGTTTATATGCGATGTTTTTCATAGAATCAACCCTCTTTGCGTAATATAATACAATTAACATACAGTAAAGTCTATCACGATTAGACACGCTTGTCAACTCCCGAGAATTTCACAAAGTTTTCGGAAACTTCTTGACCGCGTCTGTGATTTCCACTATAATGTTTTTGTTTGAGCTTTTCAAAGTATGTTGCTTCGCGGAGGAACGGTATGGATTTAACATTCCAATATTTTTGGCAGGCGTTAACTGCCAATCCGCTGTTGGCTTTGGCGGTGTTATTAACGCTCGGCGTTATCCTTGTCAACGGCTGGACGGACGCGCCGAACGCCATTGCAACCTGTGTGGTTACACGGTGTATGTCCGCCAGAGGCGCCATTATGATGGCGGCGGTATTTAACTTCTTAGGCGTATATTTAATGAGTATGTTCAATGCCACGGTTGCCGAAACCATTACGAAAATGGTGGATTTCGGCGACAATTCGCACGAGGCGATTGTCGCTTTAAGCGGTGCGTTGTTTGCGATTGTGGTTTGGGCAACGCTCGCGTGGAAATTCGGCATTCCCACCAGCGAAAGCCATGCACTGATTGCAGGGCTTACAGGCGGTGCGATTGCACTGCACGGCGGCTTGGACGGCGTCAACGGCAGTGAATGGGTCAAGGTTCTGTACGGGCTGGTGATTTCCGTTATACTCGGCTTTGTGTTGGGATATATTGTGTGCAAAATTGTGGTTTTGCTGTTTCGCAAGGTCGAACGCAGAAAGACCGAAGGGCTGTTTCGCTGGGCGCAAATTTTCGGCGCGGCGTGTATGAGTTTTATGCACGGCGCACAGGACGGGCAAAAATTTATGGGCGTCATTTTGTTAAGCCTGTTTTTAATCAACGGACAAAGCTCGGGCGCGGCGGTGCAAATGCCTACGTGGCTGATGCTGTTGTGCTCTGCCGTCATGGCGTTGGGCACCTCAATCGGCGGGAAAAAGATTATCAAATCCGTCGGTATGGATATGGTAAAATTAGAGAAATATCAAGGATTTTCGGCAGATATTGCCGCTTCGATTTCCCTGCTTATCAGTTCTGTATTCGGCATTCCCGTTTCGACGACACACGCCAAAACCACCGCCATTATGGGCGTGGGTGCAGTCAAGCGCATTTCTGCGATAAATTTTTCCGTCGTGAAAGAAATGATGCTGACATGGATATTAACCTTCCCGGGCTGTGGGTTGATTGGCTTTTTCATGACCAAGCTGTTTATGTGGCTGTTCTGATGTAAGGTGAGGCGAGCCGAACCCGATATGGTTTAAAACGGTATATTTCCGCTTGAACTGCGTTAAAAATCT
>JBJEPU010000057.1:0-2892 GCA_051881395.1 Candidatus Fimenecus sp. | reverse complement strand
TCAAAGCTCGTGCGCCGTAATAGAATGCCGCAGATAAAAAAGTACATCCATTCCGCGGCAATATACACGCCGAATACCGTAAACAGCGTGACATCGCTTTCCTGCGTGCCGTTAATATAAATTTGCAGCATACAGACAACCTGAAACACCGTCATCAAAAGCAGTAAAAACAGCCAGTTGACGGGCTTGCGGTATGCCTTTCTGCGTTTTTTCTTTTTGTTCTCGCTCATTGTTTGTTCCTCTTATTCTCTGAACATAAAACTGTATTCGCCCAAGGAGACAATATCGCCGTCATATAACGGATACGCGCCGAATACAAGTTCGCCGTTTAAATAGGTGCCGCTTTCGGAATTCAAGTCGGCAACCGTCCAGCCGTCGCGCGCCAAATAGATTTCAGCATGCTCGGGGGAAATGTCGCGCACAGGCAAACAGATGTTGCAGTGGCGGTCGCGCCCGAACAGACAACTGCCGTGCAAATAAAATACGCTGTTGTCCGCCAGATTGATTAGCCGCGCGGCAGAGGTGAAGTCCGCCACAGCGCCGTCGCCTGTTTCTTCACCGTAGCCGTTCGACTGAAACCGCATCACCGCGTTGCCGAAGGAAATGGTGTCGCCGTCCTTCACTTCGGCAGAACGGCGGATTTGCTCGCCGTTGACATATACGCCCGTTTTCGATTCGGTGTCAAAAACAAACCAGCCCTCTTTGCGAAGCGCCAACACCGCGTGAAAGCGCGATACCGTGCCGTATTTGCGAAGGGCAATATCGCACGAGCGACTGCGCCCGACGGAGGTTTCCCAATTTTCAATTTCGATTTCGCTGTCATCGGCAAGGTTTATAAGCGTTGCCAAGACCTCTCGGCGCGGGCGCAGACGGAACAGTGACACCACGCACCGCAAAATGATAAACACCGCAATCCCCGCAAGCAAATAGCGGGTGAGGTATTCAAACTGTGTTAAAAACGCGTCCAAAGCGTTCACTTCCTTTTGCGTAAAATGGAGACGGAACTACACAATACTATACTATTTTAAAGCATACCTTTAAACGGGCGAAAAGTCAATAAAATACCGTCGATTTTCTTGACAATCCGCCGTGTGAATACTATACTTATTAAAACAGTTTTAAAATGGGGTGGAACAGGTGAAAATCGAAAAAACCTTGTACGGGATAACCGAAAACGGTGTGGAAGTGCCGTCCTTTACCATAACCAACAGCGCGGGCGCGTATATTGAGCTTGTCGCCTACGGCGCAACCTTAAACAAAATCGTCGTGCCTGACCGCGACGGCAATCTTACGGATGTTTTGGTCGGCTTTGACACCATGGCGGGGCAGGAACTTTGCACCGATTCGCAAGGGCGCACCGTCGGCAGAGTTGCCAACCGCATTGCGGGAAAAGGCATCACCATAGACGGCGAAAATCATCAAATTACCAAAAATGTCAACGGCAAATTTACTTTGCACGGCAACCACGAATATGCAAAGGCTGTATGGGAAAGCGAAATTGTCGGCGACAACGCCGTGAAGTTTACCTATTTCAGTGCGGACGGCAACGAGGGCTTCCCCGGCAATGTGCAAAATGCCGTGACCTTCTCGTTTGACGACGAAAACGCCGTCACCATTCACTACGAATGTGTGCCCGACCGCAAAACGGCAATCAATGTTACAAACCATTCGTATTTCAATTTAGAGGGTTTTGACGGCGGGCAGATTACAGAGCATGTTTTGCAGTTGTTCTGTGACGCCTACACCCCCACCGATACCGACTGTATCCCGACGGGCGAAATCCGCCCCGTCGCGGGCACGCCGTTCGATTTCAGACTGCCGAAAAAAATCGGCAGAGATGTTTGTCACGACGACGAGCAACTCAAAATCGGCATCGGCTATGACCACAATTTTCAAATCGAAAATTTTGACGGGACCGTAAAACAGTTTGCGCGCGTCTACGAGCCGAAAACGGGGCGCGTCATGCGCGGTTACACCGATTTGCCGGGCGTGCAACTGTATATCGGCAATTATATGGACGGCACGCAGATTGGGAAAGCGGGCAAACCGTTGAATTATCGGCAGGGCTTTTGTCTTGAAACGCAGTATTTCCCCGACGCGCTCAATCACGCGGATTTTATCCCGTGCGCGTTTACGCCCGACCACCCGTTTATTTCCACAACAATTTTTAAGTTCTCCGCAGAATAAGAGGTAACCAGAATGGCAGAAATCAAACAGGAAAACAAATTGGAACGTATCTTTCTTTCGGCGCTCGTTTATAACCGCACGGGCGTGCTGTTGCGCGTGGCAAGTCTTTTTGCGCGCCGCGGCTACAATGTGATAAGCCTAACGGTTGCCGAAACCGAAAATCCGCTGTATTCGCGCATCACCATCGTCTCCGATGTGGAGCCGTACAAGTTTATGCAGGTGGAACAGCAGTTATCAAAACTCGAAGATGTGATTAAAGTCGTGAAACTCAACGAGGGTAAGTTGATTTCAAGCGAATTGCTCCTTATCAAGGTGCACGCCACCAACAGCCAGCGTACCGCCGTGTTGAAAACCATCAACGGCTTCGGCGGCAAGGTCAAGGACATCGGTCACACCACCATTACGGCGGAACTGACGGGGCTTACGGCGCTTATCGACAAATTTATTGAGAAAATGACCAAGCACGGGATTATTGAACTGTCGCGCTCGGGGCTTACGGCGCTCGAAAAGGGCGACACCAATATCAACGGTATTGTGGAATAAAAGGAGATTGTAGTTTATGGGAATGACAATGACGCAAAAAATCCTTGCCGCCCACGCGGGGGTAGACTCCGTTTCGGCAGGGCAGTTAATTGAAGTCAATTTGGATTTGGTAATGGGCAATGATGTGACCTCGCCCGTTGCCATTCACGAAATGGAAAGCAA
>JBJEPU010000056.1:0-16045 GCA_051881395.1 Candidatus Fimenecus sp. | reverse complement strand
CTTGCCGTTTTTCACCGCGGTAATTGAAGAACCGTTGCCCAAGTGGCAGGTGATGATTTTTAAGGATTCAATCGGCTTTTGCATCACTTCTGCACAGCGTGCGCTGACAAAGCGGTGCGAAGTGCCGTGGAAACCGTATTTGCGCATTTTGTATTTTTCATAGTATTCATACGGCAACCCGAACATATACGCCTCGGGCGGCATGGTGGAGTGGAATGCGTTGTCAAACACAGCTACCTGCGGGACCTTGTCGCCGAACAGTTCAATGCTTGCATTGATACCTTCAATGTGGGCAGGATTGTGTAACGGTGCCAAGTCGCAAAGGCTCTGAATGCCGTCAATGACGCTTTGGTCAATGCGCACGCTTTTGTTAAACAGCGCGCCGCCCTGCACTACGCGGTGCCCGACTGCGGTGATTTCGGCAATGTCGTCAATGACCTTGCTGTCGCCCTCGGTCAACAGTTTTTTCACCACATGGAAAGCCGCCGTGTGGTTTTCCATCGGTACGGGCTCGTCCTTCACCTTCACCTCAACGCCGTTCGGGTAGTGTGTGTAGGAAACACAGCTTTTGGCGGTGTCCTTTACGCGTTCGCAAATGCCTTTGGCGATGAGCTTTTCGTTTTCCATGTCAATCAGCTGATATTTCAGCGATGAACTGCCTGCATTGATAACCAGGATTTTCAAAAAAAATTCCCCCAAACAAATTAAACTTGCAAGAAATCACAGTTTAGATTATTATATACTTGTTCTATGGAAATTTCAAGTAGCAAGAGGAAGAAATCTATGGCGGTAGCAGGCGTGATTGCAGAATTCAATCCGTTTCACAACGGGCACAAGTATTTGCTGTCCGAAGCGCGCAATGCGGCGACAGACGGCGTTGTGGTTGTGCTCGGTGGCAATTTCACCCAGCGCGGCGAGTCGGCGCTGTACGATAAGCATTACCGTGCCGCGGCGGCGCTCTGTAACGGCGCGGATTTGGTGCTGGAACTGCCGATTGCTTTTTCGCTTGCCACGGCGCAGACCTTTGCTTTGGGCGGCGTTGGGGTGCTTGCCGCTTTGGGGCCTGTCGATACGCTTGTATTCGGGAGCGAATGCGGTGAGATTGCGCGCCTTTCTGCGGCGGCAGATGCCGTTGCAAACTCACGCACAGAAACCGCATTACAGGGATATTTGCAAAAGGGCTTGCCCTTTCCCGCCGCACGCGAAGCGGCGGTGCGGCAGGTGTTCGGGGATGCGGTCGCCGATGTACTGCACAGTCCGAACGATATTTTGGGGCTTGAATATCTGCGCGCCGTGCGTGCGTATAAAGCACCGTTTTCCTGTCTCCCTGTGCCGCGCGTCGGCAATGCACACGATGCGCAAAGCCCAAGCGGTATGTATGCCTCCGCCACGCTGTTGCGCGAAAAAATCCGCGCAGGGGAGGCAGTGACCGATTTTATGCCGCAAAATGCATATGAAATTCTGCAAACAGCCGTCAAGCGGCACGAAGCGCCGTCCGAGTATACCAAACTCGACACAGCGGTGCTCGGCTTTTTGCGCACGGCGTCACCCGCCGATTTTACAGGCGTACCCGATGTCTCCGAGGGAATTGAAAACCGGATTCTCGCCGCCGCAAAAACGGCGAAAACGCTGTGGGCGGTGTTTGATGCGGCAAAAACCAAACGCTATACGCACGCGCGTATTCGCCGTGTGGTGCTTTCTGCTTTTTTGGGGCTGAAAACGGACTTACAGCAAAACGGAGTACCGTATCTGCGGGTGCTGGGCTTTACGGAGCGCGGCAAAGCCCTGTTGCGTACTGCACGCGACACGGCGAAATTGCCTGTTGTTATGCGTGCTTCCGACATAGAAGCCTGCTCCCCAGCGGCACAGGCACTGTTCCGCTTGGAATGCAAGTCTACTGACATTTTTAATCTTACCTTGCCCGAAATTCGCCCCTGCGGTACCGAAATGACCGACAATTTGGTGCGCTTTTGAATTTTTTTGCAAGTCCGCTTGCATTTTTACAAGTTTTTGCTTGATTTTGCAGCGGAAAAGTCTATAATAGAAATACTGAAAATCACAATGAGAAGGAATGGAAAATGAACGAACCGTTGCTTGCAAAAATGGATGAAAGTATCCGCAGGCTTTCCAAAGGGCATAAAAAAATTGCCGCCTATATCAAAGAAAATTATGACAAAGCGGCATTTATGACCGCCGCCGCACTCGGCAAAAAGGTCGGCGTGAGCGAATCTACCGTGGTGCGTTTTGCAACGGAGTTGGGGTTTAAGGGGTACCCCGAATTGCAACGCGCCTTACAACAGATGATCAAGTCCAAACTGACCGCCGTACAGCGTATGGAGGTTTCGCAAACCCTCATCGGCGACGGCGATATTATCAACAGCGTGCTCACCGGGGATATAGAGCTTATCCGCGAAACGGCGGAGCGCACCTCGCGGGACGATTTTAAAAATGCGCTTGCGGAAATCAACCGCGCGAAGCGGATTTATATTTTGGGCGTGCGCTCGTCTGCGGCGCTCGCGTCCTTTTTGGCTTTCTATTTCAATTTGGTTTTTGATTCGGTCGTGCTGGTCGATACTTCCAGCGCTTCGGAAATGTTCGAGCAGATGTTCCGGATTGATGAAAACGATGTCTGTATTGCGATAAGTTTCCCGCGGTATTCCAAACAAACCGTGAACGCCATGCGTTTTATTGCAGACCGTAAAGCGAAAATTATCGCCATTACCGATACCGACAAATCGCCCATAGCCTCCTTTGCCGACTATTTGTTGGTGGCGCGCAGCGATATGGCGTCGGTGGTGGACTCTTTAACCGCGCCGTTAAGCCTCATAAACGCGTTGATTGTCGGCGTAACGCTTTCGCGCCGCGAGGAAGTGTACGATAACTTCAATAAATTAGAGGGCATTTGGGACGAATATCAGGTTTACGAAAAAACGGAGGAATTGGCTTCTGATGCAACCTAAAAAAGTGCTGGTGGTCGGCGGCGGCGCCGCAGGCTGCTTTGCGGCAGGAACGGCGGCGGAAAACAATGTGGAAGTGCTTGTATTGGAGCGTAACGCCAAAATCGGCAGAAAGCTGATGATTACGGGCAAGGGGCGTTGCAATGTCACCAACAACACGGAGGATATAGATACCTTAATTCGCAATGTACCCTCAAACGGGCGATTTTTATACAGTGCTTTTTCAAATTTTATGCCGCAGGATACCATCGACTTTTTCGAGGATTACGGTGTGCCCCTCAAAACCGAACGCGGTAACCGTGTGTTCCCCGAAAGCGACAAAGCGTCCGACATTGTCGATGCGCTTGACCGTTGGCTCTCGGAAACCGGCGTGAGAAGAATACAGGCGCGCGTGACGGGGCTGCTTACGGAAAACGGCGCGGTAAAAGGCGTCAAAACCGAAACAGGGGAGAGCTTTTTTGGCGATTGCGTGATTTTGGCAACGGGCGGCAAATCTTACCCGAAAACCGGCTCTACGGGTGACGGCTATACACTCGCAAAAGGCGTGGGGCACACGGTAACGCCCTTGCGCCCGTCTTTGTCGGCACTCGTTTGCCGCGAGGGCTTTTGCAGTGACTGTATGGGGCTTTCCTTACGCAATGTTGCACTGACGGTGAAGGACACAAAAACCAAAAAAACGATTTATACCGATTTCGGCGAAATGCTGTTCACGCATTTCGGTGTTTCGGGGCCGATGATTTTGTCGGCGAGCGCACATATGCGCGAAATGGCACCCGAACGGTACGAACTGTATGTTGATTTAAAGCCTGCGTTGTCGGCGGAAAAATTAGACGCGCGCGTCCTGCGCGATTTCGGCGAAAATCCCAATAAAGCGATTGCAAATGTCCTGCCGCTGTTGTTGCCGCGCGCGCTCGTGCCGGTGGTTTTGCGCCTGTCGGGTATTCGTCCGAATGAAAAGGTCAATCAGATTACAAAGGCACAGCGACAGGCGCTTTGCAATACTGTAAAGGCGTTACACTTAACAGTACTTGACTTCAATGATATCAAGGAAGCAATCGTTACTTCGGGTGGAATTTCCACGGCGGAAATCAACCCGAAAACAATGGAAAGCAAACTATGTAAAGGTTTATACCTTGTCGGAGAATTGCTCGATTGCGACGCCTATACGGGCGGATTTAACCTGCAAATTGCCTTTTCGACGGGGCGGCTTGCAGGGTACACGGCAAGCGGCGTCGATTTTTAAAAGAAAAAGGAGACTGTTTCCATGAATGTTGCCATTGACGGCCCCGCCGGGGCGGGGAAAAGCACCATTGCCCGCGCGGCAGCAAAGAAATTGGGCTTTATTTATGTGGATACGGGTGCGCTGTACCGTGCGGTCGGTGTGTATTCCCTGCGAAACGGGCTGGACACCGAAAATCCCGAAGCGGTAGAAAGCACCTTACCGCATATTCAGGTGGAACTGCAATTTCAAGACGGCGTACAGCATGTGCTGTTAAACGGGGAGGATGTGTCTGAGGAAATCCGCACACCGCAGGCATCTTTGGCGGCGTCCGCTGTGTCGGCAGTGCCCGCCGTACGGCAGTTTTTGTTTGACTTACAGCGTGAAATTGCCGCAAAAAACGATTGCATTATGGACGGGCGCGACATCGGCACAGTGGTGTTGCCGCAGGCAGAGGTAAAAATCTTTTTGACCGCGTCCCCCGAAACGCGCGCTTTGCGGCGGTTTAAAGAATTACAGGAGAAGGGCGCTCCCGACACCTACGAAGCGGTGCTTGCCGATTTAAAACAGCGCGATTATAACGATTCCCACCGCGCCGTTGCCCCCCTGAAACCCGCCGAGGACAGCGTTTTGGTCGATACTTCCGCATTGACGCTCCCGCAGTCGGTGGAAAAAGTCATAGAGGTAATTAAGGAGAAACTTTAAAGAATGGATTCAGTTTACGATTTTTCAAAGGTAAAAGAATATAAGACCTATACCGCGTTAAAGCCACTTGCCGCGGTCGTTTGTAAAACCGTACAGCGGTGCACTTATATCGGTACGGAGAATATTCCGAAAACGGGCGGCTTTATTTTGGCGTGCAATCACCAAAGCACCTTTGACCCCATTGCTTTGGGCGGCGCGGGCAAGCGTGTTGTGCACTTTATGGCGAAAGAGGAACTGTTTGAAAATAAGGCGCTCGGTACATTTTTAACGCATATGAATGCCTTTCCCGTGGTGCGCGGCAAAGGGGATATGACCGCCGTCCATTTTGCGGAGGAGATTATTCGCAACGGCTGGGTGCTGGGTATTTTCCCCGAGGGCACGCGTTCGCCGGATTATAAACCGATGCGTGCAAAATCGGGCGTGGCGCTGATTGCGAAGCAAACGGGCGCCGATGTGTTGCCCGCCGCGATTTATACGGACACCGAATACAAACGCGGTACAAAACTCACCGTGCGGTTCGGCACGCTTATTAAAAACGAAGAATTCGGGTTTACGGACGAGGTGAAATCCCGCGAATTAAAGGATGCTTCGCGCCGCATTATGGATGAAATCACCGCGCTTTGGGAGGAAGGACATTGCAAAAAATAACCCTTGCCAAAACCGCCGGCTTTTGTTTCGGTGTGAACCGTGCGGTCAATTTGCTTGAAAATTTGGTGGAAAACGGCGAAAAAGCGTGCACCTTAGGGCCGATTATTCACAATCCGCAGGTCATTTCCCATTTTGAAAGCCACGGTGTGCGTGTCATAGACAGCCCCAACGATTGCCACGCGGACGAAACCTTGGTGGTGCGCACCCACGGTGTGGAAAAGGCGGTGCTTTCGGCAGTCGAAGAGAGCGGCAGACCGTTTTTAAACGCGACTTGCCCATTTGTGACCAAAATCCATAAAATCGTGCGCGAAAATTCCACACCCGAAAATGTGACTTTGATTGCCGGCGACAGCCGTCACCCCGAGGTAGTCGGCATTCGCAGTTACTGTAACGGGCGTTCGTTTGTGTTTAATTCTTACGAAGAATTGCTTTCTATTCTCGAAAATCACCCGAATTTGGACGAAAACGGGCTGATTTTGGTCTCGCAGACCACTTTCAGCATAAAATCTTTTAAAAAATGTGTAAAAAAAATAAAAATGGTATATACAAATGCCGTAATTTTTGATACAATATGTAGTGCGACTGAGGAAAGACAGGCGGAGGCGCAAAAGCTTTCGCTCGAAAACGATGCGATGCTCATCATCGGCGGCAGGCAAAGCTCCAATACTGCCAAGTTGAAAGCCGTTTGCGAAGCCAACTGTCCGACTTTTTTGATAGAAACCGCCCAGGAGTTGAATGGCATTGACCTGTCACGGTTTCACGCAGTCGGTGTTACTGCGGGTGCGTCAACGCCCGACAGTATAATTAAGGAGGTACTAAAAACAATGTCTGAAAATCTCAATCAAACACAGGCAGAATTAGTTGAAAAGGAGGAGTCTGCGATGTCTTCTGAAGCAACCAGCTTTGCCGATATGCTTGAAGAATATATAGATACAAGCTCCGACCAAAAGGTCGTTGGCCATGTTGTCGCGGTTACCCCGACCGAAATTCAGGTCGAAATCACCGGCAGAAAGCACACCGGCTATGTTTCCGCAGCAGAATACAGTAATGACCCCACAGCCGATATGACGAAAGAAGTCAAGGTCGGCGATGAGTTGAACCTCATCATTATGAAAACCAATGATATGGAAGGGACCGTCGCGCTTTCGAAAAAAAGATACGATGCCATTCAAGCGTGGGACGAGTTGTCCGAGGAAAACGAAGCCCCGGTTGAGGGCAAGGTAACCGGCGTTGTCGGGGACGGCAAAGGTTTGTTTGTCCAATACAACGGCATTCGCGTGTTCATTCCCGCGTCGCTTTCCAAAATCAATCGTAACGATTCCTTAGAGGATATGGTCGGTCAAACGGTTTCCTTTAAAATCATTGAGGTTGACCGCCGCCGCCGTCGTGTTGTCGGTTCTATCCGCGCGGCATACAAAGATGTCCGTGCCGCCGCTGAGGAGGCATTCTGGGCACAGGCAGAGGAAGGGCAGACCTATACCGGTACGGTTCGTTCGCTCACAAGCTACGGCGCATTCGTCGATATCGGCGGCGTGGACGGTATGATTCACATTTCCGAGCTTTCTTGGAGCCGCATTAAGCATCCGTCGGATGTTGTCAAAGTCGGCGATACGGTGGAAGTCTACATAAAGGCGCTCGACCGTGAAAACAAAAAGATTTCTTTGGGCTATAAGAAAGTGGAGGACAACCCGTGGGAAATTCTTAAAAGAGATTATCCCGTCGGCTCGGTGCTCAAAGCAAAAGTTGTCGGCTTGACCACCTTCGGTGCGTTTGCCAACATCCTGCCCGGCATTGACGGTCTTATCCACATCTCCGAAATTTCTTACAACCACATCGGCAACCCGGCAGAAGTTTTGAAGGTCGGCGACGAAGTGGAAGTCAAGCTTTTGGATGTCGATTTCGACAAGAAACGCGTCAGCCTGTCTATCAAGGCGTTGTTAGACCCGCCCGCACCCGCAACGGAAGCCGCGGAAGGCACCCCCGTTTCGATTGATGAATTGGCGGCAGAGGCTGCCGCAGAAGCGGAAACAGAAGCAGAAGCAGAGCCCGCTCCCGCAGAAGAGCCTGCCGAATAATCTGAAAAGTCAAGATACAAAAAGCAAGGGGGCAGGTGGAAACTTGCCCCCTTTTTTCGTAAAATAAAAAAGAGATGAGGGAAAGCAATGCTCGGTAAAATCATTCCCGCCGCCGTTACCTTGGCGGCAGGCGCGGCAGCGGCAGGCGCCGCCGTGATGAAAAAGAAAAATATTTGCCCGGTTTGCGAAGTCAAAAAGGCAGTCAAGCGTGCCGATGTGCACATCAAAGCCTGTACGCCGTATAACAACGGCGTGGCAAAGACGCCCCCGATGGGCTGGTCAAGCTGGAATACGTTTCGCAACAAAATTGATGAGAATTTGATTTTGGAAACCGCCGACGCCTTGCAGAAATCCGGTCTGTTGGCGGCGGGGTACAGATATGTGAATTTGGACGACTGCTGGCAAAGCTCCATGCGTGACGAAAACGGCAAATTGCAGGGGGATTTGACCACCTTCCCGTCGGGCATTCCCTCGCTTGTGCGCCGCTTAAACGAAAAAGGGTTTAAGGCGGGAATTTATTCCTCCAACGGCACGCTGACCTGTGAGGATTTGCCTGCTTCCTTGGGGCACGAACGCACAGACGCCGAAACTTTTGCCGAGTGGGGCATTGAGTATTTTAAATACGATTTCTGCCACCATCAGTACATTCCCACTGTTGCACCGATGATTGACAAAGTTTTAATCGGCGGCGGCGCGCTGAAAGAGGAAATCGTTCTTGAAGCCGAAAACGGCGAGCTGTACGGCACGGCGAAAATCGTGGATGACGGCAAAAGCTGTTATGTCACGCGGTTAGACAGCAATTTGGGCGCAATCAAATTCAGCTTTGTCCAAATTCCCGAGGACGGCGAATATGTGCTGACCTTTGTGGTACATAAAAAAGGCGAAACCGAGAAATACGCTGTCGTCACCGTCAACGGGGCGGAAAAATATCCCGTGACCTTCCCGCCGACCAAATCTTGGTCGCGCGACGGCAGAACGCAGATTAAAATTCGTCTGAAAAAGGGCGACAACACCTTAGAAATCCGCAATCCGATTGCTTCCAAAATGGACAGCGCCGCCACGCAGTATATTGCAATGGGCAAGGAGTTAAAGCGTGCAACGGCAAAATACGCCGCAGAACACGGCGTACCCGAAAAGCCGATTGTATTCTCCATTTGTGAATGGGGCTGGAACAAACCGTATAAATGGGGCAGTGAAGCGGGCAATCTGTGGCGCACCACGCCCGATATTCAGGCGAATTGGGCGTCGATTGTCGGTATTTACGAGGCCAATGTGCGTTTGTATAAGTATGCGTGTGTCGGCGGCTATAACGACCCCGATATGCTTGAAGTCGGCAACGGTAATTTGACCGTGGAAGAAAATAAGGCGCACTTTACCCTTTGGTGTATGATGGCGTCGCCGTTGGTTTTAGGCAATGATATTCGCCTGTTCTTAAAAGCGGACGGCTCGGCGGATACGGACAATCCGATTTTGAAAATCCTGACCGATAAAGATTTGATTGCCATTGACCAAGACGAAAAATGCGCGCCCTGCCGCCGCATTAAGACCACGGGCCTTTGCGATATTCTTGTAAAGCCCCTTGCAAACGGCGAAGCGGCGGTTTGCTTCTTTAACAAAGCACCGAAGGCAATGCAGATGACCACTTCTCTGAAAGCCATTTCCAATATGGCGTTTGTCGGTTTGCCGCTGTCTGCGGACGGCTACACCTGCACCGACCTTTGGGCGAAAACCTCGACAGAGGTGTTGGACGCACTTTCGGCAGAAGTGCCGTCGCACGGGGTCAAGGTGTACCGCGTTCAAGCGAAATAAGGTGTTTACCACCTGTTGAAATCGCGTTTATACAATGAAAAAAGCGAGTGGAATTTTCCGCTCGCTTTTCCACTTTATAATTCAAAATCCTCCGCCGAAAATTCCTGTAATTTCGGCTTATGCTTCGGTTGCCGTTTCAAAATGTCATATTTATATTTTCGGCACTTGCTGTCTTTTTCCACCACGCCCTTTTTGGGGCAAAGCACCGTTTCCCCGTCGGGCGAGGGGCGTGCGTGCACGCAGTATTCGCATTTCGGTGCGATTTCGACTTTGGCTTGCTTTTTCATTTCTGTTACCCCTGTCTGTTTCGGCGTTGCCTGTATTGTAGCATACTTTTCGCTTACTTTCAACCTCCCAAAGGAACAGTATCGCACAAAGCAACAGCGCCGCTGCGGCGGGTACGGAAACCGATACCCCCGCGTGGGATAGAACAGCCGTTCCCGCAAAGGTGTTCACCTCACAGGGGAAAATCTTTAAAAGCAGAAAACAATACAGCGCAGACAGCGCCGCACCGGAAAGCCGTGCACAGAAAAAGCGGAAATAGGAAACGCCGCAACGGGTTAAATCCGCCAGCACCTGACAATGCACGGCAAGCCCACCGAAGGAAAGAATTGCCGCAACCGCAGGCAACGGCAAGCGCCCTGCGGCGGCAGTTACACCGTTGGTGACCTCAGTTATATATACCAGCAGCAGATGCATCCCGTCCGGAAGCGGCAGGGCTTTCAACAAAGCGGAAATCCCGCCGAACAGCGCGACCCACGCGCAAATTTGTAAGGTGGTTTGCATCGCTTCGCTGACCGATTGCGTGAACGCCGCGGAAAGCTGAATGTGCAAAACGCGGCTTTCGTATTTTGCTGTATTTTTCGGCGGTTTCGGGAATGTAAAACGCAGAAGCAGTCCGACCGTCAGCGCCGCAAGACATAACGCGCCGTACAGCACCCCGCCGACGCGCGTACTGCCGTAGAGCCCCACCCCGACAGCAGAAAGGATAAACGCCGGTCCGGCATTGAAACAGAACAGACACATGGTTACCGCTTGCCGATTTGTGATTTGCCCGTTCGCAAACAGGTTTGTCGTCATTTTGATACCGACGGGAAAGCCCCCGACCATCGACAACAGCAATACGCCCGCGCTTTCTCCCGGCAGGCGAAACAGCCGTGTCGTAAAATGCGAAAGCCGCGCGCCGCAAATCGTGCACAGCCCCGAACGCAGAAAAAATCCCGACAGCACCAGAAAGGGAAACAGGGAGGGCACAAGCGTTTTTGCACACAGCAACAGCGCATTTTGCACGCCTGCCGCGCATATTTGCGGTCGCAAAAACAACCCGATGCACGCGGCCGCGAAAATCCCATACACCCACACGCGCAATGCTTTTTGCATGGAAATAATCCCCTTTTTTGACGGTCTCGGTACTGAATTTATATGCGCGCGCATACATTTCTATGCGTGGAGGTGAACGAAATGCGCAGGCAAAGAAAACAAACTGCAAAGCGCACAAACGGCGCACTTTCGGAGCTTACCGAAAAAGCGGCGCGCGATATACCGTATATCGAAATGCTCGGCAACGGCGAGGCCGTTGTGGACGGCTGCAAGGGTGTGCTCGAATACACCGAGGACGGTATCGCGCTCAACGCCGGTGCGTGCGTACTGCGGTTTTACGGGCGCAATCTGACCATTCGCGCCTATTCCGAAAGCCAAACCGAAATCTACGGCGATATTCAGTCGGTGGAGTTTACAAGGTAGTGGGAGGCGAACGGCTTGCTGATTGTCAAATTACTGCGCAGTCTGTTTGGATATGTTTTGTTTACGGGGCACGGGGGCTTCCCCGAGCGCTTTTTAAATTTGTGCGTCAAATATCATATTCCGCTTTGGGATTTGCAAAGCCACGGCGAATACTTTTCGGGCAAAACCTCTGCCCGAGCGTACAAACGCATTCGACCCGTCGCTTACCGTTCGGGGGTGCGCGTGCGCATTGCCGAAAAACACGGTCTGCCGTTTTTCTCGGCACGCAACAAAAAACGCGTCGGTCTTTTGTGCGGCGTGGCGGTGTCCGCCTTGCTGATTGCGGTGCTTTCGGGGCATATTTGGACGATTGAAGTGACGGGCAACAGCGAAATTCCGACCGAAACGATTTTGGAAATCACCGAAAATATGGGTTTGCATATCGGTGTGCGCCGCAGTCGCATCAGCGGCGAAGCGTTGGCAGACGGACTGTTGGAAAATTTAGAAACACTTTCCTGGGCGGCGGTCAATATTGACAACTGCAAAGCGGTGATTGAGGTGCGCGAGGCGATAGAACAGCCCGAAATTCTCGACACCTTTACGCCCTCCAACATAATTGCCGTCGAAGACGGCATACTAACCAAAATAGAGGTGTTTTCCGGTACGGCGGCGTTGCCCGTGGGCTCGGCGGTGCTCAAAGGCGATTTGCTGATTTCCGGCGTGGTGCAGAATTTGGATAATTCCGAAACCTTAAAAGGCGCGCAGGGCAAGGTATATGCCCGTGTGGAGCGCAATTTGCTGTTTTCAAGTCCCGCAGAGCCCTTTTTGCAGTGTAGCGGGGTGCAAGAGCGCAAAACCCTGTTCTTTTTCGGCATTCAATTGCCGCTTGCACCCGCGCTTGGCGAAAACGCCTACCAAACCGCTGAATATCTGTCCAACGGCAATACGGCATTGCCCGTCGGGATTTTGTATGACCGTGCGATGGATTTCGCGTCGGAATTTACCTTTGAAACGGAAACCGACGCTATGCGCTATGCCATCAAAAACTTTACCGCCGCATATAAAGAAATTTGGCAGGAGAGCACCATTTTGGCAGAAAGTGTGACCTTTGCACAAGACGGCGGCGTACCGTGCGTGCGCGCTTTGGTGACCTGTGAAAAAGAAATCGGGGTAAATCAGGAGATTTTTGTAGAAAAAATTAGTGACTAATCACAAAATCTGTGCTATAATATATTAAATTTGAACAGAATTTTGTTGTGTGGGAGTGGTTCGTTGTTTGAACAGTTGATTAGTGTTGACCGTATGGAGCATGCGGTCAGCCTGTTCGGCAGTTTTGATGAGAATATTCGGCAGATTGAGCAGGAGTTCCGTGTAAAGGTGTTAAGCCGCGGGTCGGATTTGAAAATCAGCGGCGAAGCGGACGATGTGCAAAAAGCCGTGCGCGCCGTGAACGGGCTGTTAATGCTCATCAACAAAGGCGAGGCGCTGTCCGAGCAAAATGTACGCTATGTGCTTTCCCTCGTCAACGAGGGGGCAGAGGACAAGCTCTCGGGGCTGGTCGGCGATTGCATTTGTATGACGGCAAAGGGCAAGCCCGTCAAGCCCAAAACCTTGGGGCAGAAAAAATATGTCGAGGCCATTCGCCAAAATACCATCACCTTGGGCGCCGGCCCTGCGGGTACGGGTAAAACCTATTTGGCAGTTGCTATGGCGGTCACGGCGTTTCGCGCAAAAGAAGTCAACCGCATTATTTTAACCCGCCCCGCTGTCGAGGCAGGCGAAAAATTGGGCTTTTTGCCCGGCGACTTACAGCAAAAGGTAGACCCGTATTTACGCCCGCTTTACGACGCGCTGTTTGATATGCTCGGCGCCGAAGCGTTCCAGCGCTATCAGGAGCGCGGCAGTATTGAGGTGGCTCCCCTTGCGTATATGCGCGGCAGAACACTTGACGACAGCTTTATTATTCTTGACGAGGCGCAGAATACCACCAAAGAGCAAATGAAAATGTTTTTAACGCGCTTAGGGTTTAACTCCAAAATGGTGGTCACGGGCGATATTACACAGATTGACCTGCCCGACGGCAAAAAGTCGGGGCTGTTGCAGGCGATGAAAATTTTAAAGGATATTCCCGACATTTCCATTTGTCGGTTTACCGAAAAAGATGTGGTGCGCCACAAGCTGGTGCAGGATATTATCAAAGCATATGAAAAGAATGAGGAGGCAAAGCGCAAATGACCGATAAAATCAAAGTGATGATTGCCAACGACCAAAAAGAAGTCAAAATCCCCACAGGTGTGCGTATGCTCGTGCGCCGTTGTTGCCACGCGGTTTTGGTGCAGGAGAATTTTGAAGGCTCCGCCGAAATCAGTGTCACCTTTGTGGACGATGCAAGAATTCAGGAACTCAACAAACAGCACCGCAATATCGACAAGGCGACCGATGTACTGTCTTTCCCGCTCGGCGAAAACGGCGTGTATGATGTCAACCCCGAAACGGGCGCAAAAATGCTCGGGGATATTGTCATTTCGATGGAACGCGCTGTCCAGCAGGCGGAGGAGTACGGCCACCCCTTACAGCGCGAGGTCGCGTTTTTGACCGTGCATTCTATGCTCCACCTCTTAGGCTATGACCATGTGAACGGCGGTTTAGAGGCCGTACATATGCGCGAGAAGGAAGAAGCGGTTTTAACGCAGTTGGGGCTCAAACGCAACGGCAGTTACTATTTTGACGGCGAATAAAGCATATGAAAAGTTTAGTAAAAAGCTTCGGCTATGCCTTTCGCGGCATATGGTATGCCCTCAAATACGAGCGCAATATGCGCATTCATTTCACCTGTATGGTGTATATGTATACCTTTTTAGCCGTGTATGACTTTTTTACGGTGACGCGCACCCAGCTTGCCGTGCTGTTTTTGGCAAATGCGCTGGTTGTGGCGCTGGAACTTGTCAATACTGCTGTGGAACGCACGGTGGATTTGGCAAGCAAACAACACACCGAAAAAGGCAAAATTGCCAAGGATACCGCCGCAGGCGCGGTGTTGGTTGCCGCGATTTTCTCGGTATGCGTCGGCATTTCGATTTTGGGGCAAAAAGCAGCGTTTATTTCGCTGTTTCAGTATTATTGTGATAAGCCGTATATGCTTCTTGTCTTTTTGCTATCCGTGGTACTCGCAACCGTATTCATTTTCAAGGGCTTCGGCAAAAGCAGTACACAGGATAACAGTACAACACCTCGAAAGGAATAAGTATTTCTATGCAAACCCCAAAAACCGCGTTTATCGCGATTGTCGGCAAGGCAAATGTCGGCAAATCCTCGATTTTAAACCGCCTGTTGGGCAGTAAAATTGCGATTGTGTCAAGCAAGCCGCAAACCACGCGTACGCGTATTATGGGCGTGCTCACAACCGACGACAATGTGCAGTTGGTCTTTACCGACACGCCGGGCTTTCACCGTCCGCGCACCAAATTGGGTGAAAAAATGGTGCAAGCCGTGTCCGACAGCATTGCGGGCGTGGACGCCTGCCTGTTTGTCGCCGAGGCGCTCGACAAAGAGTGTAACGAAGCGGAACTTGAACTGCTCGACAAAATCAAAAAAGCAAAAATCCCGACGCTGTTGGCGGTCAATAAAATCGATACCGTGAAAGATAAAACCGACTTGATGGCGCGTATTGCGTATCTGTCGGGGTTCATGGATTTTGAGGCGGTGATTCCCGTTTCCGCCGCCGACGGTAACGGTATGAACATCTTGCTTGATGAACTCAAAAAACAAGCATTTGAAAGCGAGCACTTTTTCCCCGACGACACCTTAACCGACCAGCCCGAACGGGTGCTTGCGGCAGAGATGATACGCGAAAAAATGCTTCGGCTTTTGGACAAAGAAATTCCCCACGGCGCGGCGGTTTCGATTGAAAAAATGCGCGAACGCGAGGACGGCTCGGGGATTGTGGACATTGACGCGACAATCTACTGTGAACGCGAAACCCACAAGGGCATTATTATCGGCAAAGGCGGCAAAATGCTTAAAAAAATCTCGACCTTTGCGCGGCAGGATATGGAACGCTTTTTCGACTGCAAGGTCAATTTGCAGGTGTGGGTCAAGGTGAAAGAGGATTGGCGCAACCGCGAGGGGCTCATTCACAATTTTGGATTGGATTGACAGGTATTTCACCGCTTTTTAAGGCTAAGGTAAAGATACAAAGCCTTTTGAAAGCGGTGAATATTTTGGAGAAAACCTATTGGGATATTTTTATACACAGCGGCAGTGTGCAGGACTATTTGGCGTATTGCGCGAACAAGCAAGACTTGCAAAATGCCGTGGACGAGGTAAAACCCTATGACCTTCAAAACCAAAGGACTGATACTCAAAGAACAGAGTATCGGTGAGCGTGACAAACTGGTGACAGTGCTCACCGAAGAACGCGGCACTTTGCGCGCGTTTGTGCGCGGCGGCAAAGCCGTGAAAAGCAAAAAGGGCGCGGCAACGGGGAAATTCTGCTATGCCGCGCTGACGCTTGCCGAAACAAAGGACAGCTTCGTTGTGGACGAGGCAGAGCCTATCGAACTGTTTTTTAAACTGCGCGAAAGCATTGACAAGTTGGCACTTGCCGAGTATTTTTTGGAACTTGGATACGCGTTTTCCCCCGAAGAGGAAAACGCCAAAGACAATTTGAAAGTCATTTTAAATTCGTTGTACTTTTTGTGCAACGATACATATGCGCCGAAGCAACTCAAAGCGATTACCGAATTGCGCCTTTTAACCCTTGCGGGTTACGCGCCGAATTTGGTCGCGTGCGAACATTGCGGCACCTTTGAAACCGATAGCATGTATTTTGATATGCAAGAGGGGCTGTTGTACTGTGAAAACTGCGCCCCCGCCACCGCACCGTTTTGCTTGCCGTTGGGGATTGTCAA
>JBJEPU010000055.1:0-2902 GCA_051881395.1 Candidatus Fimenecus sp. | reverse complement strand
TATTTCACATGCGAAGCGTATTTCACATTACGAAGTAATATTTCACTCGTTCCGAAGGAACGAATTTCATTGAAAAAGCCCAAGTCAAATGACTCGGGCTTTTTCTGGTGCGGGTAGCAGGGGTCGAACCTGTACACCTTTCGGCACAAGATCCTAAATCTTGCGTGTCTGCCAATTCCACCATACCCGCATATTGCAGATATTATAGCAAAAAGCACTTATATTTGCAAGATGTGTTTTCTTGTTTTTTGAAAGCCACAAATCGGGAAAAAGTATTGACATATACCCGTATAGGGTATATACTAAAAATACCCCTATGGGGTATAAAACGCAAGGGAGATGACTGTATTTATGGATAAAAACTGTACTTGCTGTGCTCGCACAAAAAAGCGCACAGAAGAAGAACACAAAAAACTGATACACCGTTTAAACCGCATTGAAGGGCAAATCCGCGGTATTAAAAATATGGTGGAAAATGACGCCTATTGCACAGATATCATCACACAGGTTGCCGCCGCCAACGCCGCCTTAAATGCGTTCAACAAAGAACTGCTGTCTACGCATATTAAAACCTGTGTTGCAGACGATATTAAGGCCGGAAAAACCGAAACGGTAGATGATTTACTTTCCACTTTGCAAAAGTTGATGAAATAAGGGAGTATTATGACGCAATATACTGTTACAGGCATGAGTTGCGCGGCTTGCAGTGCCCGTGTTGAAAAGGCTGTGGGTGCAGTTGCGGGCGTAACCGCTTGCAGTGTCAGCCTTTTAACAAACTCGATGGGGGTTGAGGGTGACGCCTCACCTGCCGAAATTATCGAAGTCGTTACGCGTGCAGGCTACGGTGCGTGTTTAAAAACACAAGCGCCGCAAAATCCGCAGAACGATGTTCCGCAAAATGACGAAATCTTAAAGGATACCGAAACGCCGAAATTGAAAAAACGGTTACTGTATTCCGTAGGATTTTTGGCAGTACTGATGTATATTTCTATGGGGCATATGTTGGGTGCTCCCCTGCCCGCCGTACTGACGGAAAATCCGTTAGCGTTCGGACTTGTGCAACTGTTGTTGAGTGTTGCAATACTGGTAATTAACCAAAAGTTTTTTATCAGCGGATTTCAAGGGCTTGTGCACCGCGCGCCAAATATGGATACATTAGTCTCGCTCGGTGCAGGCGCGGCTTTTATTTACAGTGTTTATGCGCTGTTTTCAATGTCTCAAGCGCAGATTTCGGGCGGCACTTCCGCCGCAATGCCTTGGATGCACGAATTTTATTTTGAGTCAGCCGCGATGATTTTAACCCTGATTACTGTCGGGAAAATGTTAGAATCGCGAGCAAAAGGCAAAACCACCGACGCGCTTAAAGGCTTAATGCGGTTGGCACCGAAAACGGCAGTCATTTTACAAAATGACAAAGAAGTGACCGTGTCGATTGAGCAGGTAAAAATCGGTGATATTTTTGCGGTACACCCCGGTGAAAGTGTTCCCGTAGACGGCGTCGTGCTGGACGGGAACAGCGCCGTGGACGAATCGGCGTTGACCGGCGAAAGTATCCCTGTGGATAAAGCAGTCGGCGATACCGTTACCGCTGCGACGATCAATCAATCGGGATATTTGCGTTGTCGCGCCACGCGCGTCGGCACAGATACGACACTTTCTCAAATCATTCAAATGGTCAGCGACGCTGCCGCAACCAAAGCGCCGATTGCGAAAGCGGCAGACCGTGTTTCAGGTGTTTTTGTACCGATTGTAATCGGGATTGCAGTCATGACAACCATTATATGGCTGTGCGTTGGGCGAGGCATCGGATTTGCGCTTGCCAGAGGGATTTCTGTTTTGGTTATCAGTTGCCCGTGCGCTTTGGGGCTGGCTACGCCTGTGGCTGTGATGGTCGGAAACGGCAAAGGGGCGAAAAACGGAATTCTATTTAAAACCGCCGCAGCTTTGGAGCAAGCGGGCAAAACCGAAATTGTCGTTTTGGATAAAACGGGGACGATTACAAACGGCACGCCGATTGTCACGGATATTTTCCCTGCTGAAACAGTTGATAAAAACAGTCTGTTGTATTTTGCTTGCTCCTTGGAACAGCAAAGCGAACACCCGCTTTCCAAAGCTATTACGGCATACGGCGAGCAAAACACCGTACCGCTTGCAGAAATTTCGGCATTTCAGGCTTTACCCGGAAAGGGCTTACAATGCATTGCAGACGGTCTGCAAGTATTCGGCGGAAATTATACGTTCATTGCCGAAAAGGCGGAAATACCCGCTTCTGCGGTATCAGAGGCAAACAATTTAGCAGATCAAGGCAAAACACCGCTGTTTTTTGCAACCAACACATCATTTTTAGGTGTTATTGCTGTTGCAGATACAGTAAAATCAGAAAGCCCGCAAGCGATAAAAGAACTGCAAAATATGGGTATTCGCGTGGTAATGCTGACGGGAGATAACGAACGCACTGCAAATGCGGTCGGCAAGACGGCGGGCGTAGACGAAGTCATTGCAGGTGTTCTCCCCGACGGCAAGGAAGCGGTTATTCGTAATTTGCAAACAAGCGGAAAGGTAATGATGGTTGGCGACGGTATCAACGACGCCCCCGCCCTTGTGCGGGCAGACACGGGCATTGCCATCGGTGCAGGTACGGATATTGCCATTGACGCGGCAGACGTAGTCTTGATGAAAAGCCGTTTAACCGATGTTCCTGCGGCAATTCGGTTAAGCCGCGCCACCTTACGGAACATCCACGAAAATCTATTTTGGGCATTTCTATATAATACAATTGGCATACCGCTTGCGGCAGGTGCTCTGATTCCGCTGTTCGCTATCACTTTAAACCCGATGTTTGCCGCGGCGGCTATGAGCCTTTCGAGTTTTTGTGTGGTTACAAATGCACTTCGTTTAAACT
>JBJEPU010000054.1:0-16200 GCA_051881395.1 Candidatus Fimenecus sp. | reverse complement strand
ACAAACGCGGTGTTAAGTACTCAATCACGCTCATGTTCGTGACGCGGTGCAAAATGGCGCACAGCATATAGATGTTTTCATTGACATACAAAAATTCCGTGCCCGGCTCAAACACCCACGGGGAGTTGATAAAGTCGGCAATCCAATCGATTTTGCCTTTGTCTTCGAGCATATCGGTCTGCTTGCCGGAGGTCATGGTAATCAGTGTGCGCACGGTCATTTTGTCAAAATAGGGGTGCGGCGTTTTCGGCGGATAATCCGGGAAAAAGTCCACCACCTTGTCGTCCAGCGACAATAGCCCCTCCGAAACGGCAAAGCCGATTGCCGTGGCGGTAAAGCTTTTGCTGACGGAATACATGGTGTGCTTTGTGTGCGCGTCAAACGGCTCATTGTACCACTCCACGGCAACCTTGCCGTGCCGCAGAACCATCAAGCTGTGGAATTCCAATTCTTCCCGCTGAATGTACTCAATGAACTGCTCCACAACATCTGCGTAAACACCAACCGCTTCCGGCGAAGCGGCGCGCGGTAAATCTGTCTTTTTTGTCGGCAAAAGAAACACACCCTTTCAAGCAATTTGTTTTTACCGAAGCAGTATAGCATAAATTTTCAAAAAAAGCAACGATTTGCACAAAAAAAGGCAGGCGAAACGCCTGCCTTTCGGAAAAATGGACAAGTCCATATGGCTTTGTTAATTACTTTATCTCGACGGTCCAACCGAATTTATCCGGCAGATTTCCCCATTGTATGCCGGTGAGTTCATCGTACAGATGCTGTGTGACTGCACCGATTTCGCCGTTGTTGATGATGAATTTTTCATCTTTATAGCAAAGTTCGCCAATTGGGGAAACAACTGCCGCCGTACCGCAGCCCCAGGCTTCCTCCAATGTGCCGTTGCGCAGGGCTTCGCCGAGTTCGTCTACGCTTAAAAGGCGCTCATTTACGGTGTATCCCTCGCTTTTTAAAACCTCAATGCAGGATTTTCTGGTAATCCCCGGCAGGATAGAGCCCGTAAGCATCGGTGTGACGATTTCACCGTTTATTTTAAACATCACATTCATCGCGCCGACTTCTTCAATATATTTGCGCTCTACGCCGTCCAGCCACAAAACCTGCGAATAGCCTTTTTCCTCTGCGCGCTGCCCTGCACGGTTGCTTGCCGCGTAGTTACCGCCGCATTTTGTATAGCCGGTACCGCCGCGTACGGCACGGACATCTTCCGACTCAATCATAATTTTTACGGGATTGATGCCCTCTTTGTAATAACTGCCCACGGGGGAAGCGATGATTGCAAAGACCGCGTTGTGCACGGCGTGTACGCCCAAAGATTCGTCATTGCCGAACATAAACGGGCGCAAATAGAGCGAGGTGCCGGGCGAGGACGGCGTCCAATCCTGCTCGGTACGCACAAAGGTTGTGAGAATTTCCATCGCGTCCGCTTCGGGAAGTTGTGGCAGGCAAAGGCGCTCTGCTGAACTGTTCAGGCGGCGAATGTTCTCAATCGGACGGAAAAGCTGTACCTTCCCGTCTGCACGGCGATATGCCTTTAAGCCCTCAAAGATTTCAGACCCGTAATGCAGTACGGTTGAAGCCGGATGAATCGACAAAGCGCCGAACGGCACGATGCGCGCATTATGCCAGCCGATATCCGCCGAATAGTCCATAAGAAACATATGGTCCGTAAAGATCTGCCCGAAGCCCAGTTTGCTTTCGTCAGCCGGCTTTGCCTTCGGATTTTTGGTTTTTTCGATTTTAATTTCCATTTCAAACATCTCCGTTTGTTTATTTGTCTGTTCTGTAATTGGGAACCAGCTCTTTCAAGAAGGCCTTGGAGTCCTCCGGCGACAGCGTGGCAATCCGCGCAATATGCTCCATGAGCATATTGTCGTCAAAATCATACGGCGCCGTTACAAAGATTTTGTCGTTTTGTGTTTTGTGCATACCTTCTTTTTCCGACGGCAAAATCAATTCTTCATAGAGCTTTTCCCCGGGGCGAAGCCCCGTAAACTGAATGTCAATATCCACATACGGTTCATAGCCCGACAGCTTGATGAGCTTTTCGGCAAGCGTCACGATTTTGACGGGTTCACCCATATCCAACACAAAAATCTCGCCGCCATTGGCAAGGCCGCCTGCCTGCACCACCAACTGCGCCGCCTCGGGAATGGTCATAAAGTAGCGGGTAATGTCGGGGTGGGTGACGGTCAAAGGTCCACCGTTTTCAAGCTGTTCTTTAAACAGCGGAATGACGCTGCCGTTGGAGCCTAAGACATTGCCGAAGCGTACCGCGGCGAATTTGGTGTTTTCGGAGATTTTGGAAAAATGCTGTACCACCAATTCACAGCACCGCTTGGTTGCCCCCATCACATTGGTGGGGTTGACCGCCTTATCGGTCGAAAGCAACACAAAATTGCGCACGCCGAATTCGTCGGCAATCTTTGCGGTATTGTATGTACCGAGAATATTGTTTTTAATAGCTTCGTAGGGGCTGTCCTCCATCAAAGGCACATGCTTGTGTGCCGCGGCGTGGAAAACGCTTGTCGGGTGAAATTCCGCAAACACTTCCCGCAGTCGCGCTTCTTCGCGCACGGAGCCAATGCGAATTTCAATTTGCGGTGTGCCGAAATATTGACGGTCCAACGCATTTTTCAGTGCGTAGGCGTTGTTCTCGTAAATGTCAAAAATCACGATTTTGGCGGGCGCGTATTTGGCAATCTGCCGGCAAAGCTCCGACCCGATAGACCCGCCGCCGCCCGTGACCAACACTACTTCATCGGTGACATATTTGCACACATCGGGATTCAATTCCACCGGCGGGCGGGAAAGCAAGTCCAAAATATCCACCTGCCGTGCCGCTTTGAGCGCGGATTTGCGCTCTCCCGTAAATTCATGGTGCTCGGTTGCCATTTTTACGGAGCAGCCCGTATCCACCAGTTTTTCAAGCAAATCGCGCTTGCGTGTCTCGTCGATTTCGGTGATGCAGAAATAAATGACATCGATTTCATATTTTTGCACGGCTTCCGCGACTTGGTCGCAGGTGCCGACCACAGGCGTACCGACAATTGACATACCGATTTTTTGCGCATTATCGTCCAAAACGGCCACCGGAACACCGAGACGGTAATCCGTCAGCTGTAACTCTGTAATCAGCGCGTTGCCGATATTCCCCGCGCCGACCACCAAAATGCGCTTCGGCGCAACGCCGCCTTCCGGTTTGCCGTTGTGCCGCCGCCCTTCTTTGATTAACAGCCGTGCCGAGCGATAAAAAATACGAAGCAACAGACACAGAACGGTAATCAGCAAAAACGAATCTAAATAAACCGAAAACGGAAGCACATTAAAATACAGTGGCATATCCTTGCCCGAAGCAATCAACTGCTGACAGATTTTCATCCCAATGTAGTCGCTCATCCAAACCCCTGCGGTGGCGAAAAAGATAGATAATCCGAAGCGCAGAATATCATAAAGCCCGGCATATTTCCACATGGTTTGATAAACTTTAAACACGATGTTGAACCCGATGTAGAATAACAGGAGAAACGGAATACGCAGACAAAGACGCGTAGCCAATTGTATATCCATATAAAAATTCCAATGGAAAAATACCATCAGAAAATAAATAGAGATTGCGATGATGCCGTCTGCGAGCATCAGAAGCGAGATACGCTTCCCGATTTTTTTTCTTTGTTTCAATATTGCACCCCCGATAGGTTTAACAACATATGCATTTGTCCTGCCTGTATGCAGTAACTATACTTAATTATAAATTTTACTCTTTTCTTTTTCGTATGTCAATAAATTCCGATATAGAAAAAAACGGAAATCTCCCTCGAAAATCCGCACATATCGGTTGAAAGTCTTAAAAAAAAATGTTAAAATAATTCTATTATTCATTTCTGAGGGCAGAAAGGGGGCGGCAATATGCGCCGTAAGCAATGGTGTTTGTTTGCATGCGACAAAGATGCGGCGGCACAGCTTGCCGAAAGCGGCGGGCTGGACCCGTTTTTGGCATTGCTTTTAACCGCCCGCGGGCTGACCGACGAAACCGAGGCAGAGGCATTTTTGTCCTCGGATATGGATTTTTTCGACCCGTTTACGCTGATAGATATGGAAAAGGCAGTGGACCGCATTGCTTCTGCCGTTGAAAATTTTGAACGCATTGCCGTATTCGGGGATTATGACGCCGACGGTGTGACCTCGACGGCGCTTTTATATTCGTATTTGGTGTCGCAGGGGGCGAATGTCGAGTACCGCATTCCCGACCGTATGCGCGAGGGCTACGGCATTTCGTGTGCGGCGGTGCGCGAACTTTCGGAAAGCGGCGTCAGTTTAATTGTGACGGTTGATAACGGCATTGCGGCGCTTTCCGAAGTTGCGCTTGCAAAAGAGCTCGGGGTGGATGTGGTCATTACCGACCACCATACACCCGGCGAAGTATTGCCCGACGCAGTGGCTGTCGTCAACCCGCACCGCAAAGACTGCCCGTCTGAATTTAAAGAGTTTGCGGGCGTGGGTGTGGCATTCCAACTCGTTTGTGCGTTGGAGGGCGACTGTGATTCGGTTTTGCAGTCTTATGCTGACCTGCTTGCTATTGGGACGCTTGCCGATGTGGTGCCTTTAATCGGGGAAAACCGCGCGTTGGTCAAAAAGGGCATTCGCCGCATCAATGCCGGCACACGCCCGGGTATTGAGGCGTTAAAAGCCGTAGCCGGGGTAGCGGACCGCCCCTTGACCGCCTCGAATGTGGCGTTCACCTTGGCACCGCGTATCAATGCCGCAGGCCGTATCGGCAGTGCCGAAACCGCATTGCAACTGTTGCTTTGCGACAACGAGCAGGATGCGGCAGAGCTTGCCAACGAAACCGATAGTTTAAATAAACAGCGCCAGGCGATTGAAACGAAAATTTCCGCCGAGGCAATCCGGCAAATCGAAGAAACCCCCGCCGTGAAATATGCAAGTGTTTTGGTCGTATCGGGCGAGGGGTGGCACCCCGGGGTTATCGGGATTGTCGCCGCGCGTCTGACTTCTAAATACGGCAAACCCGCCGTGGTGATTGCGACCGACGGGGAAACGGGCAAGGGCTCTTGCCGCAGTATTCCGGGCTTTTCCGTGTATGACGCGTTGCAATCGTGCGCACCGCTGTTGACACATTTCGGCGGGCACCCGGGTGCGGCGGGCTTGGGCATTGATGCCAAAAACATTCCTGCGCTTCGAGACGCCTTGGATGCATACGCCAAAACCGCGGGCTTACCATTTGCACAAGTGCATTTGGATTGCAAGCTGAACCCCGCTTATATCAACCTGACATTGCTTAGCACGCTCTCGGCATTAGAACCGTGCGGCTGTGACAATCCCGTGCCGACCTTCGGGCTTTATAAACTGACCTTGTGCGCCGTCAAACCGGTCGGCGAGGGCAAGCATCTGCGCTTAACCCTCAAAAAAGGGGCGGCGGAGATTACGGCGATGCTGTTTTCCACAACGCTCGATGCATTTCCGTACCGCATCGGCGACACGGTGGATTTGGCGGTGCAGATTGAAAAAAATGTGTTTCGCGGTGAGATAAAACCGTCCGTACATATTAAAGAAATGCGTTTTTCGGACACAGACGAGGAAAACTATTTAAAAAGTATGCGCCTGTACGAAAAATACCGCCACGGCGACCCCCTCAGCGAAAAAGAAACCGCATTTTTGACGCCGTCAAGGGAGTTTTTGCTCGGCGTTTACAAATTTATGAAAACCGCGGGAAAATTTCCGTTTGATATGGAAGTGTTCTGTAAGCGAAGCGGCTGTCCGTACAAAAATGCCGCAACGGCGGCGGTCAGTTTTGATGTGCTGACGGAACTGCAACTGCTCACACAAGACGAAAACGGCGCATATCTTTACGCACAGCCCACGCAAAAAGCGGATTTGTCCGCGTCCAACATTCTCAAAACGCTGTCTAAGGAAGGAGCGTAACCGATGGAAGAGAAGGAATTAACCCCCAAAGAAGAATACGCCCTTTTAAAAGAGCGCCTGCAAAAAGAAAAAAGCTTTACAAAAGCCGAAATTGCCGAAATCGACAAGGCATATGCGCTTGCCGAGGAGGTGCACAGCGCGCAACTGCGCTATTCGGGGCAACCGTATATCATTCACCCGATTGCCGTCGCCAACATTTTGGTGGATTTCGGTATGGACGCGCAGTCCATTGAAGCGGCGCTGTTGCACGACACGGTGGAGGACACCGATGTCACCTTGGAGCAGTTGAAACGCGAATTCGGCGACGAGGTCGCCGCACTTGTGGACGGCGTGACAAAACTCGGCAAAGTGCCGCTTGCCACCAAAGAGGAATTTCAGGCGGAAAATATCCGTAAAATGCTTCTCGCGATGTATCAGGATATTCGCGTTATCATCATCAAGCTCGCCGACCGTCTGCACAATATGCGGACGCTCGATTATATGGCGCCGCAGAAAAAGCGCGACATTGCGCTCGAAACCTTAGAGATTTACGCACCGATTGCGCACCGTCTCGGTATCCGCGCCGCCAAAGAGGAACTTGAAGATTTGGCAATCCGCTTTTTAGACCCGATTGCTTATGCCGACATTGAAAAATCCCTCGACCAAATGACGAAATCGCGCCTCGAATTTTTGGAGGAGACGAAAGAGAAAATCCGCGAACGCATTTCGACGGTCGTGAAAAATCCGCAGATTGACGGGCGCATTAAAAGCGTCCACGGCATATACCGCAAAATGTATATGCAAAACAAGAATTTTGACCAGATTTATGATATTTACGCCATTCGCATTATTGTGGACAGCGTGATTGACTGCTATAACTGCTTGGGTGTCATTCACGATATGTTCCGCCCCATGCCCGGGCGGTTTAAGGACTATATTTCCACCCCGAAGCCGAATATGTACCAGTCTTTGCACACCACGGTTTTGGGGCGTGACGGTATTCCGTTTGAGGTGCAAATCCGCACTTGGGAAATGCACCGCACCGCGGAATTCGGTATCGCGGCGCATTGGAAATACAAATTGGGCTTAAAAGGCAAATCCAATTTGGACGAGCGACTCGCATGGATTCGCCAAATGCTCGACGACCAAAAAGAGTCGGGCGATGTGCAGGAATTGGTGCGCGCGATTAAAAGCGACTTAATTCCCGAGGATGTGTTCGTCTTTACCCCGCGCGGTGATGTAATCAATTTGCCCAGCGGCGCCACGGTGATTGACTTTGCCTACGCCATTCACACCGCCGTCGGCAACAAAATGGTCGGCGCAAAGGTGGACGGCCGCATTGTGCCGATAGATTATCAGGTCAAAACCGGCGAAATCGTCGAGGTACTGACCTCGTCACAGCAGGGGAAAGGCCCTTCGCGCGATTGGCTGTCGATTGCCAAAACCAGCTCCGCGCGCAACAAAATCCGTTCGTGGTTTAAAAACGAAAAACGCGACGAAAATATCGTCGAGGGCAAAGCGGAGGTCGAACGCGAATTCCGCCGCAACTATATCCGCTTGGACGAGGAGCAGTACGAACACTTCATCAAGAATTTGGCAACGCGTCAGCATTTTGACAATGTGGACGATTTCTATGCCGCGATTGGCTTCGGCGGCGTTTCGGTCATTCGCTTAATGCCCTATATCAAAGAGGAATACAATAAAAATTACCGTGTGCAGGAGCCGACAGAACTGCCGACCGAGGTCAAAACCGTCCGTCCGAAGGGTAAAGACGGCGTAACGGTCGAGGGCGTGGATAATGTGCTGATTAAGTTTTCCCGTTGCTGTAATCCGTTGCCCGGCGACAACATCATCGGCTTTATTACCCGCGGGCACGGCATTTCCGTGCACAAGCGCGACTGTCCGAATGTGCCCGCCGATTTGCACAACTGCCAAGAGCCGGAACGCTGGGTGCGCGTGACATGGAACAACGATGTGAAAAAGGAATTCAAAGCGTCTTTGCAAATTACCGCGCTGTCGCGCATAGGGCTTATGGCGGATGTGTCGGTACAGCTTGCAAATATGCGCGTGAATATCAACGAGATTTCCACGCGCGACGCAAAAGACGGCAGAAGCACCATTTATATGACCATTACCGTCAGCAATGTTGACCACCTGAAAAATGTGATTTCGCGCATTGAAAAGGTCGACGGCGTGCTGAGCGTGGAGAGGTAAAGCAGATGAAAGCAGTTATTCAGCGCGTAAAACACGCGCAGGTGTCCGTCGACGGTGAAACCGTCGGCAAGGTGGGCGAAGGGTATATGATTTTGGTTGGCGTGCAGGCAGGCGACACCGACGCCGACGCCGAAATTTTGGCGCGCAAAACCGCCAATTTGCGGGTGTTCACCGATGAAAACGATAAAATGAACCGTTCCGTTTTGGATATTGACGGCGAAATTTTGGCGATTTCGCAGTTCACCCTTTGCGCCGATGTCAAAAAAGGCAACCGCCCGTCGTTTATCGGCGCGGCAGAGCCCCGTGAAGCCGACCGACTTTACAATCTGTATTGCGACGAACTTCTGAAAAACGGCGTGCGCAATGTCGAAAAAGGCGTGTTCGGCGCGCATATGGAAGTTGAATTGCTGAACAACGGCCCGGTCACGATTTTGTATGACACCGAAATTTGGAGAGGAAAATAAGTAGATGGCAGTTACCGTTCAATCCCTGCCGCAAGGACCGATTGCGGCGAATACGCATATTGTAACCGACACCGCTACGGGCAAAATCGCTTTGGTGGACGCGGGCGACTGCACCGACGAACTGCTTTCACAGCTTTCGGGCGGTACGGTCGAATATATTTTGCTTACGCACGGACATTTCGACCATATTTTGGGCGTGGCGAAATTAAAACAGCATTTCCCAAAAGCGCAAATCTGCGTGCACGCGTTCGACGCGGACTGTTTGACCGATGAGGAAGAAAGCCTTTGTTCTTGGGAGTGTGCAGGGCAGCAAACGATGGTACAACCCGACCGCCTGTTGCAAGATGGCGACAAAATTACCTTCGGAGAAACCACCTTCACCGTGTTACACACGCCTGGGCACACCAAAGGCGGCGTTTGCTATGCGGATTTTGATAATCGAAATTTGTTCACGGGTGACACACTGTTTTGCCTGACGGCAGGGCGCACGGATTTCCCCGGCGGCAGTGACGAGGACTTGCTCGCGTCGCTCATTCGCTTAAAAAACTTGGACGGCGATTTTACTGTCTACACAGGGCACAACCGCGCCACCACACTCGACTATGAGCGCACACACAATCGGTATATGCGGAGAATCGGACAATGATTTTAGAGGTTTTGGGGAATACCTATCAATATGAGCTTGAAAAACTGACGCGCGTGTTTTTTCCGAATGAAAAAATTCGTGTGGTTTTTGCACAAGGCACATATCCCGCAGACGAAACGGTGTGTTCCGCGCAAATCGAAGCGGATACGGCGCGCGTTTTCATACAAATCGACGGGCAAAAGTGGTGTAAAGCAGAAGAACTTGCCACAGATGATGACCGCGAGCTGAAACTCGCAACGCTTTTGTTTTGCGGGTTAAAAGAAGTAACGGGTTACACGCCGCAGTGGGGGCTTCTAACGGGGATTCGCCCGTCAAAATTGCTCCTCACTTTGCAAGCGGAAATGGGTGAAACGGCGGCACGCGAATATTTTACCGACCGCTTTTTTGTGTCCCCGCAAAAAACGGCGCTCACAGAAAGCGTCGCCGCGCGCGAAACCGCGATTATCGCGTCTTCCCGTCCCGATTCTTGCAGTTTGTATGTTTCTATTCCGTTTTGTCCCACGCGGTGCAGTTACTGTTCGTTTGTATCGCACGCGATGACAAGCGACACCGCCAAAAAATTGGTACCCGACTATGTGCGGCTGTTATGTGAAGAAATCAAGCAAACCGGCGCGTACGCCAAACAGTTGGGACTGCGTCTTGAAAGCGTGTATTTCGGCGGCGGCACGCCCACAACGCTGTCCGCAGACGATTTACGCCGCTTGCTTGCGGCAGTGGGGGAGGCGTTTAATTTGTCTTCCGTACGCGAATACACCGTCGAGGCGGGCAGACCCGATACGATTACCCGCGAAAAGCTCGATGCGCTAAAAGCGGGCGGCGTTGTGCGCATCAGCATCAATCCCCAAACCTTTAACGACGCGGTGTTGCGCGAAATCGGCAGAAAGCATACTGCCGCCTTGACCGAAGAAAAGTTTTACGAGGCGCGCGCGGCGGGGTTCGGGAACATCAATATGGATTTTATTGCAGGACTGCCGACCGATACGGTTTCGTCCTTTTGCAATTCCATTGACAAGGCGTTAAGCTTGACACCCGAAAATATCACCGTGCATACGCTGTCTTTAAAACGCGCGTCCAATCTCGGCACGCAAAACACGAAAATCGAGCGCGCCGCAGGCAAGGCGGCGGACGAAATGCTAAACTACGCCTATCAAAGCCTGACGGCGGCAGACTACAACCCCTATTATATGTATCGGCAGTCGAAAACCCTTGGCAATCTCGAAAACACGGGATATGCAAAATCGGGCTTTGAATGTATCTATAATATCTTTATGATGGAAGAATGCCACACCGTGTTTGCGGTGGGTGCGGGCGCAGTCACCAAATTGAAAGCGCCCCACGGCAAAGAGATTGAACGCATATTTAATTACAAATATCCATATGAATATATTTCAGGGTTTGCGGAAATCGAAAAACGCAAGGCGGCAATTTTGCCGTTTTATGAGAAATACGGTATCTGAAAAGCAGGTGACAGTATGTCAAACATCAACAATTATTTGGAATATATCAACGATTTGGCGGCGAACGACCCCGCAGAGCTTGTGCGCCGCAGTGAAACGCGTTTTGACAATATCTTAAACGACATTACCGCGCGCATTGCGGGTGATGACGGGCGCGAAATCGTGATGCTCGCGGGGCCTTCCGCCTCGGGCAAAACGACCACCGCCAACAAGATTGCGCAAAAGTGTATTGCACGCGGTATGCAGACCTATGTGGTGTCGCTCGACGATTTTTATTTGGACCGCGATAAAATCCCGTGTGATGCAAGCGGCAAACCCGATTTTGAAACGGTGTACGCGCTCGATTTGCCGAAGTTTTCGGAAACGATACGGTTGCTTTTGTCGGGCGCGGCAACCGATTTACCGATTTTCGATTTCACCACAGGCAAACGAAGCGAAGAAGTGCGCACTGTAACCCTCGGCGAACAGGACGCCGTGGTGGTGGAGGGCTTACACGCCTTAAATCCGCTGATTACCGACGCTCTGCCGCAGAAAAATCTGTTAAAAATCTATATCAGCGTCTCTTCCCGCATATACAATGAAAAGGGGAAAATCATACTTAACAAACGCAATCTGCGCTTTTTGCGCCGTATGACGCGCGACTATCTGTTCCGCGCAAGCTCGGTGGAAAATACCTATAATTTGTGGGAAAGTGTGCGCAACGGTGAGGATAAATACCTGTTCCCGTACCGCGACTGCGCCGATGTGAAAATCAATTCCGTGCATCTAAGCGCACCGTGCGTGTTCCGCGACACCTGCCTTGCGATGTTGGAAAACGCCGACCTTTCGGGTGAGCAGAAAAAAGATGCCGAAGAATTGGCGGCGGCACTGCGGCTTTTTGTGCCGATTTCTCCGTCGCTTATCCCCGAAACCTCTTTATTGCGCGAATTTTTAGGCACAAAAGGTTTAGAAAAAACCGATTGACACAAACAAAATTCAATGGTATTCTGTATCTCGCCGTGTAACGGCGAAAGGGAGTGACAGTTGTTTTGGCAGAGAAAAAAAGAAAAAGCCAATCTCTCTTAAACGGCGCCATGGTTTTGGCGGCGGCAACCATTCTTGTCAAAATTATCGGCATTCTTTATAAAATTCCGATTTCCAATATGGTCGGCGCAGTAGGTCGCGGCTGTTTTGACTCGGCATACAATTTATATATTCCGATTTATACCGTGTCTATGGCGGGGCTTCCGGTGGCGGTCTCCAAAATGGTTTCTCAACAGGTGGCGTTGGGGCGTTTCCGCGATGTCAAACAGATTTTCAAAGTTGCCGCGCGGCTGTTCCTGATTACGGGTACGGTCGGCACCGTCTTGATGCTGGCACTTTCCTATCCGTATGCGTATCTTGCGAAAAATTTAGAGGCTATCCCGTCCATTATTGCCATTACACCGTCGATTTTCTTCTGCTGTGTGATGTCGATTTACCGCGGCTACTATAACGGACTTCGCAATATGACCCCCACGGCGATGTCTGAGGTATGGGAGGCGGTCGGTAAGGTCGTTGCAGGGCTTGCGTGCGCCAAAATTGCCATTTCTTACGGACTTTCCCGCTTTGCGGCGGGACTTCCCGTGTACGGGCAGACCGTCACCACCGAAGCCGAGGCGATGAGCGCCATTTACCCCTACGCCGCGGCGGGTGCCGCCATCGGCGTTACGGCGGGCACCGTGGTCGGTATGATTTATATGATGATCCTTTACAAGGCGAAAGGCGACGGCATCACGCGTGAGGAATTGGTTAATTCTCCGAAACCTTTGGCGGGTTCGGCCATTGCCAAAACCTTAATCTCCATTGCCGTGCCGGTGGTGGCTTCCTCCCTCGTGTTCAGCGTGACAAATCTCATTGACTCCATCACCGTGCAAAACCGTTTGGATACGATGATTTTGTCGAATTTAGACTATATCAAATCCATTTACGGCGACTCGCTTGCCGCCTCGCAGATTTTGGACGCGGATATTGCGAAATATCTGTACGGCGCATATACAATGTCTTTGGATTTTAAAAACCTGATTCCCTCCATTACCATGACCTTGGGCGTCAGCGCGATTCCCGCGCTTTCAGCGGCATGGGCAGTGAAGGATAAAAAGGTGATTAAAATTTCGATTGAATCCGTTTTGCGCGTGACCTTGATGATTTCTCTGCCCGCGGGCATCGGTATGGGTGTGCTCGCGTCACCGATACTTGAAATGATGTACCAAACGGGCAAGTCCGCCTCTGCCATTCCCATCGCCGCGCCGATTATGGCGGCTTACGGCTATACCATCTTCTTAATTTCGCTGTCCCAGCCGATGACCAATATGCTGCAAGCTTTGGGCAAGCCCTCTGTGCCGTTGCGTTCGCTGACGGTCGGCGCGGTCGCCAAAGTCATTGCCAACTACATATTTATCGGCATGCCGCGGTTTAATATCAACGGCGCGGTATTCGGCACGGTCATTTGCTATACCATTATTGTCATTTACAACTATATCGCGTTGGTGCGTACCACCAAGGTGCGGGTGAATTTGATGTCCGTGTTTGTTAAGCCCCTCATTTGCAGTGTGCTTTGCGGCGTGGCGGCGTACACAAGCTACGGGCTGTTTTCCAACATTTTGCCTGATTGGTCGCGCGGGGCGCTGTCGGTGACGAATATTGTCGCTTGTGCCGTCGCAATCGTTTTTGCGGTGTTGGTTTACGGGATTTCGATGCTTTTGGTCGGCGGAATTGCCAAAGATGACATAAATATGCTGCCAAAAGGCGAAAAAATTGCCAAAATGCTTGCAAAATATGGATTTATAGAGTAAAATATAGAAAGATGATTGTGCCATGATTCAGGATTTTCAATTCAAACAAAAATACAATGTAGAAGACCTCGTGGAAATTATGCGTATCTTGCGGTCGGAAAACGGTTGCCCGTGGGACCGTGAGCAAACGCACGAAAGTATTCGCAAAAATTTCATTGAGGAAACCTACGAGGTTATTGAAGCCATCAACAAAGCGGACAGTCATCTGCTGTGTGAGGAATTGGGCGATGTGCTCATGCAGGTCGTTTTCCACGCGCAAATGGAAGCGGAAAAACAAGTGTTTGATTTTTCCGATGTCGCCGACGGCGTTTGCAAAAAACTGATTGAACGCCACCCGCATGTGTTCGGCGATGTGCAAGTGCAATCCGCAGACGATGTCCTTGTGAATTGGGACAAGATTAAATCCGCCAAAAAACAGCGCAAAACTACGGCGGATAAAATGCAGTCCGTCCCGCGCGAGCTCCCCGCGCTGATGCGCGCGGACAAAATTCAAAGTCAGGCGGCAAAAGTCGGCTTTGATTGGGACTCGCCCGACGGCGCACTGCAAAAAATTCCCGAAGAAACCGCAGAACTGTTACAGGCGGTTTCGGCAGATGACCGCGACAATACCTTTGAAGAACTCGGGGATTTGCTGTTTGCCGCAGTCAACGCGGCGCGCAAATTGCATATCGACGCCGAGGAAGCCCTCACCGCCGCGACGGACAAGTTCCAAGCTCGTTTCACAAAGGTGGAAGCGCTTGCAAAGAACCGCGGCATCGATATGGAAAGTTCACCGCTTGCACTCTTGGATTCCCTTTGGGACGAGGTCAAAGCGGCAGAAAAGCAAGAATCTTAACGGTTCGCCGTTTAGAGATATATCAAAAAAACGGAGGAAAACAAAATGAATAAGACAGAACTCATCGCAGCAGTCGCAGAGAAAGCAGGCCTTTCCAAGAAAGACGCAGACGCAGCCGTCGCAGCAGTTTTTGATGCAATGACCGCAGAACTCAAAAAGGGCGAAAAAGTCCAGCTTATCGGCTTCGGCACTTTTGAAGTTCGTGAGCGCGCTGCAAAACAGGGCCGCAACCCCAAGACCGGCGAAGCAATGACCATTGCTGCTTCCAAGGTTCCCGCTTTCAAAGCAGGCAAAGCACTGAAAGACGCTGTGAAATAAGCATTTTTCAAAGATTTCGGCAGAGGGGTTTTGTTCCCTCTGCCTTTCTTTTTTAGGAGTAGTTTATGCGATTGGATAAATATTTAAAGGTTTCGCGCATCGTCAAGCGCCGCACGGTGGCAAATGAAATTTGCGACGCCAAGCACGCATCTGTAAACGGTAAAGTTGCGCGCGCGTCGTATGATGTCAAGGTCGGCGATATTATCGAATTGACCTTCGGCGCGAGCACGAAAAAATACGAGGTGCTCGAAGTGACCGAGTATGCCACCAAGGAGTCCGCAGGGCAAATGTATCGGGAAATCGGATAATCTTTTGCACAAAACAAAACTCGTGCGCGTAGTGGCGGGCTTCCACGCCCGCCTATATTTTTGTTTCAATGCAAACTATATTATTCTGCTTCTACGGTGAGCATTTATGGGATATTGTCTTGCAATGGATTAAACATATCTTTTGGGACAATTCCGAAATGCTTATAAATAGATACGAATATTGCACAACCGAGTTTTGGCGGTACGATACCTTGTTCTAATAACGATATGCTCGCAGGGGCAATCCCCAATTTTTCCGCCATTTCTTTTTGTGTGAGATTATTTTTTACGCGCAAATCGGTAATGTTTTTGCAAAAAAATTGGAGTTCTTCTGTTTTTTTCATAACAAATCACCAACAAAATGATAACATATAGTTTGTGTAAAAGCAAGAAATTTGTTTGTATAATGTTATCAAATTGTTATTGAGGTGTTTATATGGCGACCGACAGAATTCAAACGGGCATTCGTTTCACGCCCGACCTACTCTATAAAATTACATTTGTGGCAAAGCAAAATAAACGCTCTTTAAACGCGCAATTAGAGTATTTGGCACAGACCTGTGTAAAAGCGTATGAAGCGGAAAACGGCGAAATCCCGATTGACGAAAACGCCGTATACAGTAAATGAGCAAAAGGAAACGCCCCGTATGACGGGGCGCGCTTTTTATGTTTTTTGATACACCAAAATATAAAATTCCGTTTCGGTGGTTAAGGTGTGTAAGTCACGCAGTCTTGCTTGCTCTGCTTTGCCCGTTTTGTAATAATACGGCGTCATCAAAAACAGATTTTGTATGTCGTCGGCAGCGTGCAGGGTGATTTCGTTTTGCAGATGCACACTTTCCGAAAGCGTGTATCCCGCACGGGTAAATGCGGCTACCTCGTTTTCGTAAGGGCTGTCATATACCGCCGTTTTTAAGCCATACAAATGCCGCGCCCCGGGAATGACTTCCAAAAGATACCCGCCCGATTTTAACACGCGCAAAAATTCCGTTTCACTGTACGGCGAAAAGATTTCAAACAGCAAATCCACACTTTCGTCCGCAACGGGGATACGGAATGCGCTTGCCACGGCGAATTGCGCCGCTTTACACCGCTTTGCGGCAAAACTGACCGCCTCTTTGGAAATATCAAAGCCCAACACCTGCATTTTGCCGCCGAGTGCTTCGGCAATCGCCGCGGTGTAATAGCCCTCGCCGCAACCGCTGTCGAGT
>JBJEPU010000053.1:6679-16215 GCA_051881395.1 Candidatus Fimenecus sp. | reverse complement strand
ATAAATTAAAATTTCACACATTCGGTTGAAACAGACGATTTTATTTCAGATATTTTTGCCTTTTTCAAATATGTAAATATTGCTTCTTCCAACAATTCTTGTGCGTGCGCAATGGAATAGGCGGCGGTCATTTCGGGGCTTTCGAGTGGAATTACCGCAGAAAATCCTGCCGCCGTTGCGTCAAAATCGGGGGAAATATCGCCTGAAATCAGCACGCACGGCACGCCGTACTTTGCGGCGTGCATTGCCACGCGCGCAGGGAGTTTGCCGAAAACAGTTTGTCTGTCCGTGCGCCCCTCGCCCGTCAAAACCAAATCCGCCGCGGCAATTTTCTTTTCCAAATCGGTCAAATCCGCAAGCATTTCAAATCCACTTTGCACCGTGCCGCCGAACGCGGCATACAGACCGCCGCAAAGTCCGCCTGCCGCGCCCATCGAAGGTAGATTTACAATATCGCGGTAAAATACAGTTTGATATTGCGCCGCCAAATTGCGAAGTCCGCTGTCGAGTTCTTCGATTTCCGCTTCGGTCGCCCCTTTTTGGCGTGCGAACACAAACGCCGCGCCTTTGTCGCCGTAAAACGGATTTTGCACATCACAGGCGTATGTAAATCGGATTTCGCCGTTGAAAAACGGATTGTTCGGCACTTCGATTGCCGCAACCTTTGCCATATTCGCGCCGATGGGTGGGAGTGTTTCGCCGCTTGCCTCTAAAAACCACGCACCGAGTGCCGCAAGTGCACCCATACCGCCGTCGGTGGTGGCACTGCCGCCCAATCCGATGATGATATGCTCTGCGCCTTTCTTTACGGCGTGCAAAATCAGCTCGCCCGTGCCGTATGTGGAGGCGTTTTTTGTGTGTAGACAATTTTTATCTATCCCCTGTATGCCCGACGCCTGCGCCATTTCCACAAGGGCGGTTTTTCGGTCGGCAGAGAGAATATACTGCGCGGTTTTCGGCGCACCGTAGGCATTTTGCACCTGTAAAAAAATGCGTTTGCCCCCTGTTGCCGCCGCAAAGCAGTCCGCCGTACCCTCGCCGCCGTCGGCAAGCGGCACACAGCAGACCTCGGCGTTGGGCTTTGCTTGTAAAATGCCGGTTTTAAGCGCAGTACAGACCGCCTCAGCGGAAAGGCAGTCCTTAAACGCGTCGGGCGCAAGTACGATTTTCATTGAAAAAACCTCAATTCGTTAAATACCCAAACACTTCTTTTAAAGTATCCAGCGGCATTTGATTGTCGGCGATTTTCACGGCAATATGCTTTTTGCCGAAATCGGCAACCGAAACTCTGCCGCGCATCGCACCCGAAAGATTGAGCACCATCGAAGTATCCATTTCATGCACATACAACAGCACGCTTTGCCCCTTTTGCCCGATTTCGTAAATGCCTTTTGCAGACGCGGTGTTGCGCAGAAGCGAAATGTCAATCAAGCCCTCAACCGAGCGCGGGATTTCGCCGTAACGGTCACGCAGTTCGTCGCGTACATCCGCCGCGTCCTCCCCGCTTCGGATGTCGGCAATGCGGCGGTAGACCGAAAGGCGCTGTCCGACCGTATCAATGTACGTTTCGGGAATATGCGCGTCAATTTGCATATCAATTAAGCACTCTTTTTGCTGTAAGGGATTTTTCTCGCCCTTTTCCTCGCTGACTGCTTCGCCCAAAAGCTGTAAGTACATATCGTACCCGACCGCTTCCATATGCCCGTGCTGTTGCGCGCCCAAAACATTGCCCGCACCGCGGATTTCAAGGTCGCGCATCGCGATTTTGAACCCCGAGCCAAACTCGGTGTATTCACGAATGGCAGACAGACGGCGGTTAGCGATTTCGGAAAGCTCCTTGCCGCGCGTAAAGGTAAAATACGCGCTCGCGCGTCTGGCACTTCTACCGACGCGCCCGCGGATTTGGTGGAGCTGAGCAAGCCCCAATTTGTCGGCATCTTCAATAATCAGCGTGTTGCAGTTGGGCACATCCACGCCCGTTTCGATAATCGTGGTGCAGACGAGAATGTCAATTTCGCCCTCCAACAGCCGCCGCCAAATATCGCCGAGTTCTTCCTCTCCCATTTTGCCGTGCGCCACGGCAACGCGCGCTTCGGGGAGCAGTTCAGCAATTTCAGCGGCGCGTTTGTCAATGGTCTCTACGCGGTTATGCAAAAAATACACCTGCCCGCCGCGGCGTAATTCCTTTTCCATCGCCTGCAACAGCACGCCCATATCGTATTCCAAAACATAGGTCTGCACGGGGTAGCGGTCCTGCGGGGCTTCTTCAATAACCGACATATCGCGAATCCCCGTCATCGCCATATTGAGCGTGCGCGGAATGGGCGTTGCCGAAAGCGTTAAGACATCGACCGTCGGGAACAGTTCTTTGAGTTTTTCTTTTTGCGCCACGCCGAACCGCTGTTCTTCATCGACAATCAGCAATCCTAAATCTTTAAACTGCACATCTTTGGACACAAGACGGTGCGTGCCGACGAGAATGTCGATATTCCCGCACCGCAAATCCTTTAAAATCTGCGCCTGCTGACGCGGGGTGCGGAAACGCGAAAGCATTTCGGTATTGACGGGAAAGCCCTCAAATCGGTTTAATATCGTGCGGTAGTGTTGCAGTGCCAAAATTGTGGTCGGTACCAAAATCGCGCACTGCTTGCCATCCGCCGCGCATTTGAATGCCGCGCGGAGTGCCACCTCGGTTTTGCCGAAGCCCACATCACCGCAAAGCAGGCGGTCCATCGGGTAGGGCTTTTCCATATCGCCCTTAATTTCGTCAATCGCGCGCAGTTGGTCGGCGGTTTCGTCATACGGAAAACGGCGTTCAAAGTCGCTTTGCATATCAATATCGGGCGAAAATGCGTAGCCCGGTGTGTTTTGGCGTTTGGCATAAAGGGCGATAAGCTGGTCTGCCATATCTTTAACCGCCGTGCGCACGCGCGAACGGGTTTTCTCCCATTCCTTGCCACCGATGCGGTTTAATTTCACCGTTCTGCCGCTTTCCTCGTGCGGGCCGATATATTTCGACACCAAATCGAGTTGCGTGACGGGCACATACAGCACATCGCTTTTGGCATAGCGGATTTTGATGTAATCCTTGGTGATTTTGCCGACCTCTAATTTTTGAATGCCGTCAAACACGCCGATACCGTGCGCGGCGTGCACCACATAATCGCCCTTGTGCAGTTCATCAAGCGAATGCAACCCCTGCCCCTGTTTAAAGGCGGCGTGGCGTTTGCGTTTTGCCTGCACAGCGGCGCGCGTGTAAGTATAAACATAAAATTTTTCGTGCGGATAGGAAAAGCCATAGGACAGCGTGCCCGGGAGCACCGTCACGCGCCCTTTTGGGAAAACGTTAGGGATAACGGGGAAATACAGCGCGGGCAAGTCTTCGCTTTCCAAATCCTCCGCCAAGGTTTTTGCGGATTTTTCCGTGCCGCCGAACACCACCACGGTGGCGTCCTTTTGCAAAATCGGCTGTAAGTCCTCTAAAAGCACATCTAATTTGCCGTTCCAGCCGGGCAACTGTGTGGCGGTAAAGGTAATCAGTTCTTTCACGGGCGTGTCAAAGCTGCCGCGCGCGAAATTGTCCATATACAGCGCACCGTGCTGTTCATACGCGCGGAACAGCTCGGCAGAGGTTAGACAAAATTTATCTAATCCCTTGCAAAGCGTGCCGTCCTCCAACAGTTCCTTGATTTCTTCCTGCAAAAGTTTTTGCGCGGCGGCGGCGCGTTCCTTGCAGTTTGCACTTTCGCAAACACACAAAATTGTGTTATCGTCGGCATAGTCAAAAATTGTCTGTTCCGTTTCGTAGGCAAGCGGCAGATATTTGTCCGCCGAGTTCAATTTCACGCCGCTTTTTAAGCGGTCGATGTCTGCAAACAGCATTTCCTTTTGTTTTGCGGCGTGCTTGCCCTTTAAGGTCTTTGCGAGTGCTTCGATTTTTTCAAGCAAAACCGTATCGTTCGGGAACAGAATTTCGGTGGAGGGCATCAGCGAAAATTCATCCAAGCGTTCGTGGCGACGCTGACTTTGCAAATCAAAATAGGACATACTTTCGACCGTATCGCCGAAAAACTCCAAGCGGATGGGGTTTTCTTCCCCCGTGGTGAACAAATCGAGAATTCCGCCGCGCAGGGAAAACTGCCCGACACCCTCGACCATATCACAGCGCGTATAGCCGTTTTCGAGCAGTGCCGTTACAAGGTCTTGCATTTTGATGTCCACTCCCGTTTTGACGGTAACGGCACGGCGGCGCAAATCTTCGGGCGGGACGGTACGCTGTACGGCGGCGGAAACCGAGCACGCCACAACCTGCACCGCGCCCGACAAAAGCCCTGTGAGCGCCTGCAAGCGTTTTTGCTCATATTCGTGGGAACGGATTTCGGCGGCGGTATTAAAAATAAATTCGCGTTCGGGGTACAACGCGGCAGAAAGCCCGAAGGTTTGCAAATCCGCCACGAGCTTGGTGGCGCTCGCCTCATCGGGCAAAATGACAAGCGCTTTTTTCGACAGATTGCCGCAAAGCATATCAATCAGGTGTGTTTTATGAATCGGCGAAAGCCCCAAAACGCCGAGCGGCAGGCGGTGTTTTTCAACAGCAGTCTGCAAGCTGCGGTATTCCGAGGCGGTTTTCAGCGGTTCTCTGAATCCGGACATGGGTTGTTCTCCTGTGTAGTTAGATTTTATCTATTCCGTTTTCGACCTTTGGATTTTTCGATTTGTTTAAAGTGATAAATTTTTATTTGCCAAAGGATTTACGGAACGGTCAAGACCGTTCCCTACGCACGAAATAAAATTTTCAGGGTAGGGCGGGGGCTTGCCCCCGCCGTCAATTCACATCAAACCCCACGGCGGGGGCAAGCCCCCGCCCTACCGTGCAAATACAATAAATAAAAATTTAATTTCGAAAAATTCGACAGCAAGACCCTATTGGACGGTAAACTGCAAAAATTATGAATTATATTTGTTCATTGCCTCGTCGGTTTTGCCGTCGAGCATCAGTTCGAGTGCGGCGCAGGCGTATTCGAGCGCGGTTTTTAACGGCGCTTCCTCGTCCTTTTTAAATTCCGACAGTACCCAATCGGCAAGGTCATACTCAGGGTGCGGCTTTTTGCCCACGCCGATTTTGATGCGCGGGAAAGTATCGCTGTTCAGATGATAAATAATGTTTTTAATCCCGTTGTGTCCGCCGTCCGTACCTTTGCGGCGAATACGGATTTTGCCGACATCTAAGGATATATCGTCAAACAGCACCACAATGCGCTCGGGCGGAATTTTATAAAACTGCGCCGCGTCGCGCACCGCCTCGCCGCTTAAATTCATATAGGTTTGCGGTTTCATCACAAGACAGCGGTGCCCGCCGATTTCGGCGTCGCCGAGTAAGGATTTGAATTTTAATTTTTTCACGGTAAATCCGTGCTTTTCCGCCAGCATATCTACGCACAAAAAGCCCGAATTGTGACGGGTGAAGGCATACTTTTTATCGGGATTTCCGAGCCCCACCACGAGAAATTCAGGTGCGCCGACCGACGGGCTTTGCGTTTTTCTTTGGAATAACATACGTTCTCCCTCGTTCGGTTTATTTGAGTTTTCAATCTATACTTACAAGATTACATCTTGTAAAATGCGGCTTTTATTTTTTCTTTTCCCCTCGATGCAGACACCAATCTATTTTATTGACCTGCCGCGCACGCGCAATGCCCAAAGCATCTGCGGGAACATCTTCCGTGATGGTCGAGCCCGCCGCGGTATACGCGCCCTCGCCCACAGTGACGGGTGCGATTAAGTTGGTATTACAGCCGATAAAGGCGTTGTCTTTGATGGTTGTGCGGAACTTCGCCTGCCCCGTGTAGTTGACAGTGACCGTGCCGCAACCGAAATTGACCTTTTTGCCGACATCGCTGTCGCCGACATACGTCAAGTGCGACACCTTTGTGCCCGTGTCAATCGTGGAGTTTTTCACCTCGACGAAATTGCCGAGATGCACTTGTTCGCCGACCACCGAATTCGGGCGAATGTGCACAAACGGCCCGATATTCGCGCCGTCTTTGACGGTGGACTGATAGCATTGCGTGCTGTTGAGCGTCACTTGGTTGCCGATTTTGCTGTTTTCGACCAATGTATTCGGACCAAGCACGCAATTTTCACCGATTGCGGTTTCCCCGCGCAAAATTGTGCCCGGCAAAACGGTTGTGCCCGCGCCGATTTGCACGGTGCGGTCAATCATCACGCCGTCAAAGCAGGGAATTTCCACCCCCGCCGCCACCAAATGCTCTAAAATTTCGATGCGCTCTGCATTTTTTTGCCGCTGAGAAAGCACGCGCTCGTTTCCGTTATTTTCTTGTGCCATACCGATTCCTCCGCAATTTTTATCGAAATCAATTTTGCTTTTCTACAATTTTATATTCGTCATAGGGGTTAAAATACGGGCAGCTTTGCGTGTTGAATCTTAAAAAATTCAGCATTTCGTCCTCGTCCAAGTCGATTTCGCAAACATACTGCTCCGCTTCCTCGTCGTAATCATAATATGCGCAAAAATCACAGCGCGAAGCGCTTTCCGCCATTATGAGCCGCCTTCTTTCGTTTCGTGATATTCCTCTTCGCTGTTGACCGCCCAAAGTGCGGATTTATCCGTATCATTTTCCAAAATGCACCGCACCGCCTCAAACGCCGTGAGCATAGAGTGGTCCATATTGTTATACCGATGCTGTCCGTTGCGGCCGATGCAGTATAAATTCGGAAAGCCGTTTAAAAAATCGACGACCTTCGGCAAATCGCTGTATGTATCAAAATATGCGGGATACGCCTTTTGGACGCGCTCGCAATGCGCATCTAAGGGCACGGCGTTTGCTGAAATAAGCCCTATCGCCTGCAAATCCCGTTTTGCCGCCTCTGCAAAGTCCGTATCGGACCGCGCCCACAGCTCGTCACCCTCGCGGCAGAAATATTCCGCCCCGATAAACACAGTATGCGCGCCGTCTTTTACCATATACGGCGACCAGTTATTAAAAATCTGCACTCTGCCCAAACGCACTTCGCGTTCCTGCACATAAATCCAGCAGTCGGGCAACAGTGTACCGTCCGCCTGCGTTTTTTGCAAATCCTGCTTTTGAAACAGCAACCCGACCGTGACAAAATCGCGGTATGGGAGCCCCGCCGCAATGTTTTGCACCGTTTCGGGCACGGTATTTTCGGGGAAAGCGGCAATCAAGTTGCAAAGCGGCATCGAGGACAGCACCGCGTCGCACGCATAGAGGACTTTTTCACCGTTTTGTTCGGCGGTTACGCTGACAATACGCCCGTTTTCCGCTTGCACAAAACAAACCCGCGCGCCGAAATGCAGTTTGCCGCCGCGGCGCGTAAATTCCGCCGCCGCAGTTTCCCACAACTGCCCGGGGCCGTATTTCGGATATTTAAACTGCTCGATTAGAGAGGTTTCTTGGCTCTTTTTACCGCCGAGCGCGTTTTTGAGCACCTCTTTCACCGAAACGCCCTTGACACGCTGTGCACCCCAATCCGCAGAAATTTCCGCAGGGGTGCGCCCCCAAACCTTTGCCGTATACTCCGCAAAAAACATTTGGTATAAGGGCTTGCCGAAACGGTTGATATAAAAATTTTCGAGGGAGGTCTCGTCGCGCTTGCGGCAGACGGCGGCAAGATAGCCGCACCCCGCCTTTACGGTGCGCACAAGCCCGAGATTGCGAAAGGTCTGCGGCTTTAAAGTAATGGGATAGTCAAAAAATTTGCCGTTATAAAAAATATGCGACACGCGTTTGCGCAGGAGCATTTCGTTTTCCCGCTCGGACGGCGTTTCGCCCTGCAACGGACAAAGGCTTTCCCAAAACGCATTGACGCGGCCATTTTTCGAGAAAAAGCGGTGCCCGCCCATATCCATACGGTTGCCGTGCACATTGACGGTTTTGGAAATACCGCCGACGGTGTCGCTTGCCTCCAAAATCGTCACGCTGTATTTTTCAGGCGCGGTGCGCAAAAGCGCCAACCCTGCCGTCAAGCCCGCGGGGCCTGCGCCGATAATCACAATCGTTTCTTTTTGCGTTTTCGGGGTACTCAATTTGTTTTACCACTCCAAAAAATATAGTCAGAAATCAACAGCGCGCGGGTAAACGCGGCTTCCGCCCCGCCGATTTTCACGGGCGGCGCAATCAGGAAGTATTCCCCGTTTTTGGTTTCGGATAAATTCAACCCTTCAAGCAGTACCACATCTTCCTGTAAAAACGCACGGTGGGTTTCGCCCGTACCGTGCGGCGGCTCGACGGTGAGTGCGTCTGTACCGACCAATTTACAGCCGTAATACGCCAGCGCTTCGGCGGCGGAGGCATGCACAAACGCCCGCCCGCCGGATTTGATTAAAAGCCGTTCCACGCCGCGCGGAAACGCATTTTCGACAAGCTCGCCCGTGATAATGCCGGGGGAAACCTCCAACACGCGGCAAGGGCCGATACAGGTTTCTAAAGGGACGGCGGCGATGTCCTTTCCGCCGTCCAAAAAATGCAGGGGTGCGTCCATATGCGTACCGTTGTGCAACCCCGCATACAGCGCGTTTAAATTGTAATAATCGCCGTTTTCAAGGGTACAAATGGGTGTAAGTTCCGGCACGGGGTCTCCCTCGTAGACCTCAGCGGTCAATACATCATTGGAAATGTCGATAATTTTCATACTGTACCCTCCTTTTATGTATAATGGGTTTCTGCTGTCCGTTACCCGAGCAATTCTGCGCGAAGTGTTTGCAAATATGCTTCGCCGAAGCCGTTTTCCGCCAACAGCGCGGGAAAATCGTGTTCCCGGAAAAATTCCAACAGCGGCTCCATATTTTCGGGGACGGACGAGAGAAGCGGCAAAAGGTCTTGGAAATTCGGCAAGGTGTGCGCCACACGCTGTACGCCGCCGCGGTTGTAAAGCTCCGACACCATATAGTCGGCAAGAATATCCGCGTCATACGCGCCCAACAAATGTAAAATCGACGCCGCAAGCACGCCCGTGCGGTCTTTGCCTGCGGTGCAATGGAAAATCACCGCGCCGCACTGCACGCCATCTGCCACGGTGCAGAGCGCTTTTGCAAGTAATTGCGGTGTTTTCGTAACCATATCGGTATAGCTTTCCGCCATACTGCGGCGAAACGACGCCATAGCGCCCTCATCGAGATTTTGGAAATCCATATCCTCCGCCTGCAAGGGGCAGTGCACCCACGAAATGCCATCCGGCACACGGTCGGGCATCATTTCGGTTTCGGAACGGCTTCGCAAATCCACCACGGTGCGCACGCCGCCGTCAAAAAGCGTTTGCCATTCCGCTTCGGTCAGCGCGCAAAGCGCGTCGGCGCGGTACAGTTTTTGCCAGCGGACGGTCTTTCCACTTTCCGTTACATAGCCGCCCAAATCACGCACATTAAACGCGTGCGGCAAAATCAATCGTTTTACACAGTCCATAATTCCCTCTTAATTTTCGATAAAATACTTTTCATACCACAAAATAAAGCAGTAAATCGACCACACCTTTTTCATATTGTGCGCCGTGCCCGC
>JBJEPU010000053.1:0-6579 GCA_051881395.1 Candidatus Fimenecus sp. | reverse complement strand
ACAAAATAAAGCAGTAAATCGACCACACCTTTTTCATATTGTGCGCCGTGCCCGCTTTGTGGTCATCAAGCAGTTTCATAATGTATTTTTGATTAAAGAATTGCTTGGCGGTCTCGCTCAAAAACTTCTCTTTGACTTGGTTGTAAAATTCGTCGCGTTTGAGCCAATCGTTGAGCGGCGTTAAAAAGCCCGTTTTGCGCATTTTGGCGGTTTTTTCGGGCAGTTGCTTCGCCGCCGCGCCGCGCAATGCCAATTTGGTGGTTTCGCGGTTGACGCGATATTTCGACGGAATTTGCAGTGCGAGTTTTAACATTTCGCGGTCCAAAAACGGCACGCGCAATTCCAACGAGTTCGCCATACTCATACGGTCGGCTTTGACCAAAATATCCTGCACAAGCCAAGTGCGAATATCGACATACTGCATTTTGGTGATGTCGTCCTCGTCTTTCACTTCGTCAAAATAGGGCTTTGTGTAGTAAGACGGGTCTTTTGACTCGATATTCTGCGCCAAAATTTTATCGACATCGCTGTGGTTAAACACATAGTTATTGCGAATGTAGCGTTCCTCAATCGGGTGACTGCCGCGCACCAAAAAGCGTTTGCCGTGGAAATTCGGCATTTTCGACGCGAGCCCCGCCGCCGCCTTACGAATTCCAAGCGGCAATTTCATATATTTTTCAAAGTCGAGCGGTTCGCGATAATAATGATACCCGCCGAACAGTTCGTCCGCGCCCTCGCCCGACAACACGACCTTGACCTGCTCGCTTGCAAGATTGGCAAGGAAATACAGCGCGATTGCCGAGGGGTTCGGCAACGGTTCGTCCATATAATACTGCACCATGGGCGTGACGGCGAAGTATTCCTCGGCGGTGATTTTTTTGGTGTAATTGCGCACGCCCTCGGTTTTGGCGAATTCCTCGGCGGCGGAAAGCTCGGAATATTTTTCCTCCGCATAGCCGACGGAAAAGGTTTTCACATCGTTGCGCTTCGCCATTTCGTGCACCACATAACTCGAATCCACGCCGCTCGACAGGAAGCACCCAACCTCGACATCGGCAATACCGTGCGCTTTGGTGGAGTCTTTGAAGGTTTCATCAATCAGCGTTTCCCACTCCGAAAGGGTTTTGCTGTTGTCGATATCGTATTCGGGTGTGAAATAGCGCGCGGTGGTAAACTGCCCGTTTTGCCACTCAAAGTAGGCACCCGGTTCCATTTTATAAACATTTTTGAACATCGTTTCGGTGTTCGGAATATACTCAAAGCAAAGGTATTCGGGCAAACGGTCAATGTTTAATTCCTTTTTGAACAAGGGGTTGGACAAAAAGGATTTGATTTCTGAACCAAACAGGAAATTGCCCTCGTTTAAGTAATAGAAAAACGGCTTGATACCGAAAATATCGCGCGCGCCGAACAGTTTGCGCTTATGTTTGTCCCAAATGACAAAGGCGAACATACCGCGCAAGCGCATAAGCAAATCCTTCCCCCATTCCTCATAGCCGTGCAACAGCACTTCGGAATCGGTTTCGGTTTTAAAGGTGTGCCCTTTTAAAAGCAATTCCTCGCGCAGGGGCTGATAGTTATAAATCTCGCCGTTGAACACGAGCACTTTGGAGCCGTCCTCATTTAAAATCGGCTGACTGCCGCCTGCAAGGTCGATAATACTCAGGCGCCGAAAGCCCAGCGACACGCCGCTGTCCACATAATAATCGTCCTGGTCGGGGCCGCGGTGGACAATTCTGTCCGCCATGGCTTTAATGATTTTCTGATTTTCGTTGGTATCCTCGGTGGCGTTTACATAGCCGACAAATCCGCACATACGCTTTCCCTCGTTTGATTTTTGAATGAATTTATTTTTGTTCTGTTTTAATGGGTTTGCCGCAAAGCGAAATACTCGCGCGCGCCAAACACTCCATAGAATCCACAATATCGTGCCGCGACAAATTGAAATCCTTTTTGATGACCGACAGTTCCGTACAGCCCAAAATCACCGCGTCACAGCCCATTTTTTTGAGTTCCCCGACAATCCGCAAAAACTCGCAAATGTCCACCTTTTCGCCGGCTTTGACTTCGTCATAAATAATGTGCATCAGCGATTTTTGGTCTTCCTCGCTCGGCACGCGGAAGTCTAACCCGTGCTTTTCGATGATATTTTGATACGCGCCCGAAATGACCGTACCCTCCGTGGCAAGAATGCCAAGGCATTTCAAATTCGGCACGGTTTTTTCGGCATAACGGACGGTTTCTTCCAAAATATTGATAATCGGCACGCGCACGCTTTTTTGAATTTCGTCAAAGAAATAGTGCGCGGTGTTGCAGGGAATGACGATATAATCCGCGCCGTCTTTTTCGAGCTTTTGCGCGTCCGCAATCATCACGGGCAGAGGGTTGGGCTTTTTGTTATCCAAAATATATTCGGTGCGGTCAGGGATAGACGCGTGATTTAAAATAATCATCGCAATATGCTCCTGGTCGGTTTTCGCGTCGGTCATTTTGATAACCAAATCCGCAAAATAGATGGTGGCAAGCGGACCAACGCCCCCGAGCACCCCTAAAACCTTTTCCTTCATAAACTTTGCCTTTCGTTAAAAATACTTGTAGAATTTGCGATACTGATTTAAAAGCGCCGCACGCGCATAGAAATTATGTTTCACATTTTTGTCTGCGTCATACAGAAGCGGGAATGAAACCTTGCCCGCTTTGAAAAGTTCTTTTGCCTGCTTTTTGAGGTCCTCGTCGGAAACATATTTCATGATTACACCTTTGGGTACGACGGTATACAGATTGATGTTGTCCGCCACGGTGTATTCGGGCAAATTGTGATAAATATAATCATCCACAATCCATTTCACGGTATTAAAGCCGCTGCCCGTCACATAGAAGTTACTGCGCCCCAAGCGCACATTGATTTCAAAGAATTTGTATTTGCCGTCACGGCGGTCATATTTGATGTCGAAATTCGCAAAGCCGACGTAGCCGATATGCTCCAAAAACTTTGTCGCCGCCGCCACGATTTCGGGGTTGACTTCGTTGATAATCGCCACGGGGTTGCCGATAGCCGACGGGGTGTGGTCCTCCAAAAGCGTTCTCCCCAATGACGCAAAGCGCACCTTGGAATTTTGGTCACAGTAGCAGGTGAGCACGCGCATATAGGTGTCGTCCCCGGGGATTTTATCCTGAATTAAGAATTTGTAGTTATAACTCGACTGTTCGAGATTTTGAAGCATTGCGCGCAATTCTTCTTCGGTGTCAAAGCTGAACACTTTCTTTTTCCCGGGGAATTTGGCGTAATGGTACATCGCGCTGTTGGCGGGTTTGGCAATCACGGGATAGTCGAAATCGAATTTCAGGTCGTTTTCTTTGCCGCATTCGTACACATAGGTTTTCGGGTAGTTAAGCCCCAATTCCTCGAAAATCTCATAGAATTTATCTTTGAGCACGATTTTATTGAGCAGTTCTTCGTCGATATAGGGCACAATGTAATAGGGCTTTAAAATTTCCTTGCTTTCTATGAGCGCGCGGACATACCAGTCCCCGCACCCCAATACAATCAGCTTCTTTTTGCCCTCGAATTCCTTGCCGACCTCCAAAAGCCGTTCAATGAGGACTTCCTTTTTTTCAAGCCCCGGGAATACGCGGTTTTCGATAATATCGGAATTGGCAATGTAGCCGCCCTCGGACATACTCAGCACCAGCGATTTGATATGGTATTCCTCGTGGAAACTGCGCGCCAAGGAATAGGCGGTAATATCCGCGCCCAAAATGACTGGTAAAAATTCGCGTTCTTCAAACTGCATAAAAACAACCTTCTTTACAAAGTTTCCGTTCGCCGTTTTCCGACAAACAGGCAGACTTACAGAAATAGTATTTATCTTGTTATTATAAGATATTCGGCAATATATGTCAATGAAAAGCCATACAAAAAGCGAAAAAGGAACGCGTATCGGCGTTCCTTTGTTTTTATTTGTGCAAGGCTTTTTCCGCAGTATAGCGCGGTTGCCCTTTGGATTTGTTTTTATATTCAATCGCCTCTTTGGGGCAGTGGCAGATGCACGCCATACAGTGGGTACAGTCCGCGCCCCAAACGGGCTTGCCGTTTTGCAACTTGATATTGTTTAACGGGCAGTTTTTCACGCACTGCCCACAGGAAATGCATGCGTCCGTTGCATAAAAGCCCTTCGTCGAAACAAACAACTTGTAAAAAATCGAATTGACAGGACCGCTGTAAAGGCGGTCAAGCGCCCCGATTTTTTGCGAGGGGAAATCCGCACACGCGCGAATGGTCTCTGCGGCAGTTAAGAGCTCCGGCACGGCGTTTTCAATGATTTTTTTCGCCTCTGCCTTTTCGGGTGCGGAAAACATCGCAATATAGTTTTCGGGCATCACAATTTTTTGCACGCCGCGGAAGTTTAACCCTTTTTCTCGGCACAAGGCTTGTAAATACTGCTCCGCCGCGCCGATACTGTCGCCGCAGGTCATCAAAAAATAGGCGTCGCGGCAACCGGAAAAGGTGTTTTCGCGGATGAAATTCTCCATCACGCGCGGAATGCGCCACGCATAGGTCGGCGAGACAAATATAAACGGGGTTTCGGAAACTTGCTCCCCACCCGCCGTACAGGGCGTTTCCCGCAACAAAGCATTGACGGAAATGGGCGTTTCCGCAAGCGCTTTGCCGACGGTTTCGGCGGCAAAACGGCTGTTACCCGTGCCCGTAAAATAAAAAATCATAAACATGCCTCCGCGGATTTGTTTCGTGCGTTTGTCATTCTGAGCCGTCAGGCGAAGAATCTCGTTTCGCGGCATTTTGATTGACAACAGTTGAGATTCTTCACTTCGTTCAGAATGACATTCTTTGTTATGATGTGTTTTGCGGAACGGTATGACCGTTCCCTACGATTTGTAGGGCGAACGGTGTTCGCCCGTGGGATTAGATAAGTTCTCTGCCCATCAACACACCCATGACGCTCGACATCATCAAGCCGTGCGTCCAGCCGCTGGAATCGCCGAGGCAATGCAAGCCTTTGATATTCGTATTGAATTTCTCGTCCATTTTGACGCGGTTGGAATAGAATTTGATTTCGGGCCCGTACAACAGCGTTTCATCGCTTGCAAAGCCGGGAACAACTTTATCAACCGCCTCAATGAATTTGATAATGTTCATCAAGGTGCGGTACGGCATTGCCGCCGTAAGGTCCCCGGCAACCGCGTCGGGGAGCGTCGGGCGGACATTACTGCGCGCCAACTCCTGCGGCCAAGTGCGTTTGCCCGCCAAAATATCGCCGTAACGCTGTACCAAAATGTGCCCGTCTGCGAGCATATTGACGAGTTCGCCGACCTTTTTCGCATACGGAATCGGCTCGTCAAACGGCGCGCGGAAATTGTGACTGCACAAAATGGCAAGGTTGGTATTGTCGCTCTTTGTGTTTTTGTAGCTGTGGCCGTTGACCACCGCCAGCGAGTTGTTGTCATAATTTTCCTGGCTGACAAAGCCGCCGGGATTTTGGCAGAAAGTCCGCACTTTATTGGTAAACGGCTCGGGGTAGCCGATGAGTTTCGACTCATACAGCACCTTGTTGACCTCGTCCATGACCTCGTTGCGCACTTCCACGCGCACGCCGATGTCCACCGTACCGGGCAAGTGCTCAATGCCGTGCTTTTTGCACATTTCTTCGAGCCAATCCGCACCCTTGCGCCCCGTGGCAATTACGACAGTGTCGGCATATTCGGTGCGCTCGTCATCGGTGCCGCAAGGCTTTAAGACCGCGCCCTTTGCCACGCCGTCTTCGACAATCAAATCCACGCATTCGGTTTTAAAATGAATGGTCACACCGTTGTCGAGCAAATATTTCTCGATTTTGCCGTACAACTGCTGTGCCATTTCCGTGCCGAGGTGGCGAATCGGGCAGTCCACCAATTTCAAGCCTGCCTGAATAGCGCGCAGGCGAATGCGTTTGACTTCCTCGGGGTGGTCAACGCCTTCCACATGGGGGTCTGCGCCGAAATCGAGATAGATTTTGTCGGTATATTCAATCATTTTCTGCGCAAAATCCGCACCGATTAAATCGGGCAGATTGCCGCCGACTTCATAGCAGAGCGACAGTTTCCCGTCCGAAAACGCGCCCGCACCCGAAAAACCGGTGGTAATGTTGCAATCGGGCTTGCAGTTCACGCAATATCCCGTTTTGGATTTTGGGCAATTCCGTTTTTCCACAGGCAAGCCTTTTTCCACAATCGTGATGGATTTTTTCGAGCCGTTTTTGAGCATTTCCAGCGCCGTGAAAATCCCCGACGGTCCCGCGCCGATAATTAAAACATCTTGTTTCATTGCATTTTCATCCTTTTATATAGATTCTGCGGTTTTTACATAAAAAAACCGTAAACGGAACAAAAATCCGTTTTACGGCAGTCGGTCGGCATGGATGCCGAAAAAATTTTAACTGCATATCATACTACCATTTTTCCCGCACTTTGTCAACCACATGCGCCATGGTGCGAATTGCCATTTTTTCAGTCGTTTTTGACAAGGAAAATTGGGATTTGTATTTGTCATCCTGAGCGAAGCGAAGGATCTCAAACAGCACC
>JBJEPU010000052.1:0-16266 GCA_051881395.1 Candidatus Fimenecus sp. | reverse complement strand
GCCACCTCCCCAACAAGTGGGGAGGTTTGCGGAACGGTCAAGACCGTTCCCTACGATTCGTAAGGGTAAACCGCGCACGCCCACGGCGGGAGCAAGCGCCGCCCTACACGAATACGGACCTTCCGCGTCATATTTTTTACAGTTTCTTCAAATTCGCCATACGCGCCATGAGTTTTTTGGTGCCTGCTTTTTGGAACACGACCTCCAACAGCATATCGTTGCCCATAGGCCGGACGGTGGAAATCACGCCCGTTCCGAACGCCTTATGCTCGACGGTGTCGCCCGGTTGGAACTGCGGCAGGGCGGCGGTGTTTTTCGCACCATTGGAAACGGGTTTTGAAAAGCCGCGGTTGACGGTACTGCCGCCGGTCGGCGCGGCGCTTTTGGGAACGCCCGTATAAGTGCCGGACGGTGCGGATTTCGGACTGCCGTATGTACTGCCTGTAAGTCCCGCACGCTCGCGGAAACCGACGGAACGGTGAATATCCAACAGTTTTTCGGGGATTTCCGCCACAAACCGCGACGGGCGGTAATAGTTTGTCGAGCCGTAAATCATGCGGCATTTTGCGTGGGTCAAATAGAGTTTTTCTTTGGCGCGCGTAATGCCGACATACGCAAGCCTGCGTTCTTCCTCGACCTCGGACTCAATATACATACTTTGAATACCCGGGAACACACCCTCCTCCATACCGGGAATGAACACCACGGGGAATTCCAAACCTTTTGCGGCGTGGAGCGTCATCAGGACAACGGTGTCCGCCTCGGCGTTGTAATTGTCAATATCGGTAAGAAGCGCAACCTCTTCCAAATACTCGTTCAATGTGCCCTCGGGGTTTTCCTCGGAAAAGCGGACGAGCGTTGCGGAAAGTTCGTTTAAGTTCTGCACGCGGTCCTCGAATTTTTCGGGCTCGGCGTGCAGAGATTGCACATACGCGGTTTCGTCCAAAATGCGGTTGAGCGTGTCGGCAAGCGGTGCATCCTCTGCGAATGCGGCGATATTTTCAATCATCGCGGCAAATTCTTTGAGTTTTGCGGCGGAACGCTTTAACACCTCGTATTCGTCGGCGGTTTTGAACACCTCAAACAGCGAAACGCCCAACAAATCGGCAATTTCGTTGGCGCGCTGTACGGTGGTGTCACCGATGCCGCGCTTCGGGGTGTTGATGATGCGCTGTAAGCGGATTTTGTCCGACGGATTGTTGACTACGGACAAATACGCAAGCGCGTCTTTGATTTCCATACGGTCATAGAATTTGTGCCCGCCGATAATGCGGTACGGTATGGCGTTTTTGACGAGTGCGCGCTCGATAGGCCCTGACATAGCATTCATACGGTAGAGCACCGCGTGGTCGCCGAAATGTCGCCCTTTGGCAACCGAAGTTAAAATTTCATCGGCAATGTAAGACGCTTCGGCGGTTTCGTCCTCGGCGGTTTCGAGTTCGATTTTTTCACCCGTACCGTTCGCCGTCCACAAATTTTTGCCCTTTCGTTGGCTGTTGTTTTCGATAACGGCATTGGCAGCGTCCAAAATGCATTGGGTTGAGCGATAATTTTGTTCCAACCGAATAACAAGCGCATCGTCATAGCGCGTTTCAAAACTCAAAATATTTTCAATCGTTGCGCCGCGGAAACGGTAAATACTTTGGTCATCATCGCCGACCACGCAAATATTACGGTAACCGTCCGCAAGCAGAGAGGTCAGTTTATACTGCGCGTGGTTGGTGTCCTGATACTCGTCCACCATTACATATCGGAATTGATGCTGATAGTGCTCCAACACATCGGGGTTTTCTTGGAACAACCGCACGGTGTTGAAAATGATATCGTCAAAATCCATCGCGTCGGCATTTTGCAAGAGTTTTTGGTACTTCTCATAGCACTGCGCGATTTTTTGCAAACGGGTATCCTGCCCTGCGGTTTTATTGAATTCCGCAGGCGACACGAGCGCATCTTTGGCGCGGCTGATTTCGTTTAAAATGGTTTTGTGCGACAAAAAGCGATCTTCAATCCCTAACAACCGCTGACATTCTTTCATCACGCGGCGGCTGTCGTCGGTATCGTAAATCGTAAAACGGTTGGTAAATCCCAAACGGTCGGCATTGCGGCGTAAAATCTTCACACAACTCGAATGGAAAGTGGACGCCCAAATATCGTTTGCCGCGTCACCGAGCATCAAAGAAAGCCGCTCTTTTAACTCGTTGGCCGCTTTGTTGGTAAAGGTAATCGCCAAAATCTGCCACGGTTTCGGCGCGCGGTCGCAAAGCACATCGGCAATTTCCGAGTAGACGGACTTATCCCCCGCAAGATAGGCTTTCATCAATGCCAAATCGCGGTCATCGGGCGTGCGGTCAGCGCGGTCGGAATGGTATGCATTGCCATATTTCATCAAATTGGCAATACGGTTGACAAGGACGGTGGTTTTGCCGCTACCCGCGCCCGCCAGAATTAAAAGCGGTCCATTCACTTGAAAGACCGCTTTTTGTTGGCATTCATTCATTCGGTTAAATTCTTGCTCGATAATCTGTTTGCGTACAGAAAGAAATTCGTTATACTCCATGGGTTACTCCGTTATTTTGAAAATAGGTTGCCGCCGTGGCAATCGATTGCCACTGTCAGCGGGAAGTTTTCAAAGGTCAGCCGTTTGACGGACTCACAACCGAGGTCCTCATAGGCAATGACTTCGCAGGAAGTGATGCATTTGCTGGCAAGCGCCCCTGCCCCGCCGATTGCGCAAAAATACACCGCGCCGTTGCGGACAATCGCGTCACACACCGCTTTGGAGCGCGGCCCTTTGCCGACCATTGCGGCAAGCCCCAAATCCAACAGTTCGGGCGCATAGACATCCATTCTGCCGGAAGTGGTCGGCCCGCAACTGCCGATAGCAAGATGTTCGGGCGTAGGGGTAGGCCCTGCGTAATAGACCACTGCGCCGTCGAGCGCATACGGCGGTTCTTCCCCGCTGTGCAAGGCGGCGACAATCCGCTTGTGCGCCGCGTCACGCGAAGTATAGACCGTACCGCTTAAATAGACGGTGTCCCCCGCCGAAAGGCGCGCGGCATTTTCTTTGATTTCGTCGGTATGTAAATGAAAGGTTTGCAAAGTATCAGCCCTCTTTGGGTGTATCGAACCGATAAACCGTGTTCGGCGTAATGTTTAAATCCTCGTTAAACTCGGTGTGCGGCGGATAGTGGATATAGGTAAGCCCGCTGCCGTCGTCGGTTTCGGTAATCCCCGCAATTTTCTCGCCGAGTTCTTCTTCAATTTTCATAGAAATATCGGGCACGAATTTTTCGGCATCCTTACGGTTTTGCAAGGACTGTGCCGCTTTGGAGAGTTTCGCGGAAAGCGCGGAAATATCCGCGTGCAAATCGTTAATGGATTTGGTAAGCGTTGCGGCAAGCGAGTCTACATCGGCAGACAGGCGCGAAACTTCTTGGGCTTGTTTTGCAATGCTGTCGGACGCTTCATTTTGCGTTTCATTCGCCTTTTTGTTGGCGGCGGAAACGATTTCATCGGAATATTTGCGCGCATCTAAGAACGCGGCGCCAAGCTGTGCTTCGGACGCGCGGATTTCCTGTGCCTTTTGCGCCATTGCCTGTTTTTCGCCGTCAATCGCGGCAACGCGGGCGGAAAGTGCATCGTTTTGCGCCTGCAATTCGGTATTTTTTGCTTTTTGCTCGTCCAAGGCGGCAGAGGTTTCGGCAAGTTTTTCTTCGGTTACCTTTGCCTGCTCCAAGGCTTGCGACAGGTTATCCGCCTTTTCGCTTAACGCATCGAGCTTTGCAGATTTTCCTTTCACTTCCTCGGTCAATACGGCGATTTCCGCCTTTAATTCCTCGACATAGCCGAGCACATCCTCGCGCTTAAAGCCGCCGAAAATGGAAGTTCTTAAAATTCTTTCGGAGTCCATAACGTCACCTGTTTCCGTTTCTTTTTCACATATAGAAGTAGTTTAGCATATTTGGAATTTGTGTGCAACTGTTTTTCGGCGCAAAATGCAAGAAATCGATTTTATTTTTCGCCGCTGAATTGCCAAATCACGGTATCGCTTTCGCCGTTCGTGCCGTTTGCGGTTACGGTATTTTCGCCGTTTTGCAAGCGTATATTTTGAAATAAAAACACATTTTTTTGTCGGTTATACTTTGCTTTTTTCGTTTTCACGGACTTGCCGTTGACCGTAAGCGTAACCGCGTCCGCGTTGGAATACACCTTTACGGTGATGTTTTGCCGTTCGCGTACCGTGAAACGGCGCGAGGTTATATAGGTTACGGGGTCGCGGCTCCAATAGGCTTTGTAAAGGAAAAACGCGTCCTTTTTGGTTTTGCGGTCATAGGTGACAAGCCCTTTATCGTTGCGCCCGGGCAGTTCTCCCTCGTTACGGATATCCACCGCAAAGTCAAATAAATTCCACACAAACGCGCCCCAAACTTTGTTGTGGCGCGGCGACATAAAATAGCGAAGCGCGTGCTCGTGGACAATGCTCGCCCATTCCTCGGGATGAAATGCGCAGGTGGTATCTTTCGGCTGTTTCGGGATTTCGCTATGATGTAAAGTATTCGCGCCCGCACCGTATTCGGACACGGCAATCCCTTTACCGCCGTTTCCGCGGATATGGTAATTGACTTGATACCGAAAATGCGAGGGCTTACCCATATACCAGCCGGGATAGATATTACACCCCTTTACATCGGACTGCCAGCGGTAGCCGTAGGTGTGATTGACTGCCATGGCGGTATAGCGGGTATCATCTAAACGGTGTGCGGTTTCGTGTAAGGTGCGCATCATTTCGGCGGCGGTATCGCCGTATTTTTGCATCACTTCGTTGGACATACTCCAACAGAAAACCGACGGACGGTGCCCCTGCTGTAAAATCAGTTCTGTCATTTGCTGTACGGCGTTTTCGAGTTGGCGCGCGGTAACGGCTTTGTCGAGCACGGTATCGGTCGACAATGGCGATTCTTTTAAGCCGCCGATGTGGTCGACAAACGGAATTTCCGCCCACACGAGCAAGCCGTAACGGTCGCAAAGGTCATAAAAATGCGGGTGGTGCGGATAATGCGCCAGCCGCACACCGTTTGCACCGATTTCATAGAGAATGGAGAAATCCTCATCGTGTTCTTTTCGGGTGATAGCATTGCCCATATTTTCGCGGTCTTGGTGACGGTTGACACCGCGCAACGGGTAACTGTTGCCGTTTAAAAAGAAGCCTTTTTGGGGGTGAATTTCAAAATAGCGAATGCCGATTTGTTTTTCCACCCTGTCAAGAACCGTATCGCCGTCGCGCAGTTCGCAAACCACAGTATAGCAAAACGGGTCTTTTCTGCCGTTCCAAAGGTGCGGATTTTGGATATGTACGCAAAGTTCGGTCTGCGTATTTTCAAGTGTTACCGACTGCTTTGCAACCGTTTCACCGTTTTTAGAAAGCACGGCATCTATCGGAAAATCCGTATTTTGAATATACGGACAGCCTCGAAATTCGGACGGCACGCGCACAGATACAGAGAGCGTTTTGCCGACGGCGTTTTCCGAGGTTTTCACCTGCACGGTCACGGGCGCGTCGTTGCGCACTGCGGGGGTATTCGGCACGGTGATTTTTACACCGTCCGCGCCGTTTTCGGGCAGAAAATGCGCCGCTTCGGTTTCAATAAAATACACCTCGCGGTAAATGCCGCCGAAAAAGGTGAAATCCGCTTCTAACGGGTTCACATCGGGGAACGGCGAATTGTCCGCCCGCACAAGCAGGGTGTTTTCCCCGTCCGAAAGCGCATCGGTCACAGGTACACAAAAGCGCGTATAGCCGCCGCGGTGTGTGGCGACGGACTGCCCGTTTAAAATCACTTCGCAAACTGCATTCACACCTAAAAAGTCGAGATAATAGCATTTATCGGCTTGCTTTTTTACGGCGAAAGTCTTTTTGTAAAGCCCGACGCCGCGTTTGTAATCGTTGCCGCCGTCCTGCCCGTCTAAATTGTTCCAAGTGTGCGGCAATGTTACGGGCGCAAAGTCGGCAGTATCTTCTGTTTTTGCATCAAAGCAAAACAGCCAATCGGTAAGGAATGTTTGTGTGGTTCGCATCGTTTTTCTCTCTCCGTTTATAGGATGTCTATATAGTATCGTAAAGCACAGGGATTGTCAAATCGCATACAGCGGTTGACGATATGCGGCAAATATGATAGAATAAAGCAGTCTCCCGATACGCTGTATCGGGTACTATTATTGTGTTTTGGCAAAACAAAATGAAAAAAATTCCGAAAAAACGGTCATGGGCACCGTCATTCGTGCAACAAAGAAGGAGAAGACAAAATGATTGTGTTATATGTTGTTCTTGCGTTGCTTGCCGTTCTCATTTTGGTGCTTTTGGGCAATACCTTTGCCGTATCGAAAAAGGCACGCAAACTGACAGAGGCAAAATCAACGCACACCGAAGCGGAAATTGAGAATTATGCCCTGCGGCTTCGCAAAATGATACAATGCAAAACCGTATCGGTGAAAGACAGTTACGAGGACACGGAATTTCAAAAACTGCGTGATGTGATGCAGGAATTGTTCCCGCTCGTGCACGAACGCGCCGAAAAAATGACCTTTTCCGATGACTGCTGGATCTATAAGTTAGAGGGGAAGGACAAAAACCGCAACATTATGCTGATGTCCCACCACGATGTGGTGGCGGTCAGCGGTGAATGGAAACACGACGGTTTTTCCGGCGAATTTGCAGACGGCAAAATATGGGGACGGGGCACGGTGGATACCAAAACGCCCTTGTTTGCGGAATTTTCGGCGTTAGAGGAACTCCTTAGCGAGGGCTACGAGCCGCCCTGCAATGTGTATATCGGTTCTTCCCATAATGAGGAGTTGGGCGGCGACGGTATTCCCACCGCACTCGAATATTTTAAGGCACACAACATTCGCTTTGATGTGATTTTGGACGAGGGTGGCGCCATAATTGAGCCTCCGCTGGGCGGTATGCACTGTGACAAATGCGCGATGGTCGCCGTGCACGAAAAGGGCAGATATTATTTAAACTGCACAGCGAAAGCCGCAAATGCTCACGCAAGTCTTACTGCCGCCGCAACGAAAAATCCCGTTGAGCGTATGACGGCGTTTATACAGGAAGTCACTGAAAAGAATATTTTTATCCGCCGCATAAATCCGCAGGTTACGGCAATGTTTCAGCATCTCGCCCCCTATTCGGGCTTTGCAATGAAGCTGTTATTTTCTAACCTTTGGCTGTTTGCGCCGCTTTTGAAAGCCGTGATGCCGAAAATCAACCCGCAGGCAGGTGGACTAATCGGCACAACCTGTACCTTTAACAAAATTGAGGGCAGTTCCGAAGAGAAAATCTGCACGGCACGCGCGTTTTTACGCCCTGTGGATGAAGCAGATTTCCAAAAGGATTTAGAGGCGTTCAAAGCCGTTGCGGCAAAATATGAAATTGAGGTCGAAGTGGACGAGACTTCCGAATATCACGGCCCTGCCGATATGACGAAAGCCCCGTTTGCCTACACCATGCAATGCATCGGCGAAGTGTTCCCGCAGTACCCTGCCTCCCCCTTTATTCTGCCGGCGGGTACGGACGCACGGACACTTACTGATGTTTGCGACTGCGTTTTGCGATTTGCACCCATTCGCCTGTCCGCACAGCAGTTGGCATCGGTTCACGCAGAGAATGAAAACATTGATTTGGACGCCGTGGCGGATTGCGTGGCATTTTATAAACACTTTTTGAAAAACTATACGGTATAACACAGATTTTGATACAAAACCCCCGCAGATGTGTAAACACACACATCTGCGGGGGAAATGATTTATTCACCAAACTGTCTGCAAAACAGGGTTTGCGGTAATTTTGCGGAACGGTCAAGACCGTTCCCTACCTTGTGTGCATTAGGCGAACTGTCTGCAAAACAGGGTTTACTGTGTTTTTGCGGAACGGTCAAGACCGTTCCCTACGCATAAAATTTACAGCACTCTTGCGCCGGAGGCAATCTGCAAAATCCAGCGGGCATCCACCGCGTTGATTTTGCCGTCGCCGTTGACATCTGCCGCGGCTTTTTGTGCTTCGGTCAGGGTACGCGCACCCGAAGCCGCCTGTAACACCCAACGCGCATCTACGGCGTTGATTTTGCCGTCGCCGCTTACATCGCCGACATCTTCAACGGTTTTCGGCACATACTGAAATTCTGTGCCCGTCAAGACATAGTCAAACAAGTCGTCATACACGATCACATCATAGTCCGGCGTCAGGGTAGAAACATCAACCGACGGGTCACGCACGAAGATATAATCCGTCGTATCCCCGATTTGTTCCATCGTAACCGCATAATACGTTACCTCCTCGGGACTCCAAGAGGAAATAACGCAGTACCGGTTTCCGTCGGCATCCATATACAACATTTCAGAAGAAGGGTATGTATAAGCATTGTCGATTCTTACTTCCTCTCCCGTATCGTCGTCGTAAACGATTGAAAAAGAAGATGCGTCTAATTCCTCGGGCGTCATTGCAATTTCGCCAAATGAATCTCCGTAGGCTTCGCCATATGCAGTATCCTCAAAATAGGCATCATACTTTTCGACATAATTCAACTTCATAATACCGTAATAATCATCGCCCAATGTGCCGTCATTATTGATACGTATGCGTTCAATCGCACCGTAAATGCCGTCCGGGTCCTCTTCGCAAACGACTTTTATGACAGAAGAGGAACGCCAAGATGTACTTGAATCATTCGGATCTTCCAGTTCATAGCCTGTTATAAAATGGTAATGCTCATATGACGCTTGGGCTTTCGTCACCGTCGGTTTGGCACCGTTCGCAAAGGTAAATGCAGTATCCGCCGTGTCGCGGGCTGTCATAATTATCATGGCAACATCCTCTGTTGCATACAAATTCACCGTGACATCTCTGCCGAAAGTCAGGGCGGAATCGGACTGCTCTGCATGCAAGCGGATAGCGTTTTCAAATATTCTGTTCGGGTTGACGGTCAATGTGCCGTCGCCCGTAATATGCAAAGACCCACCGTAGCCGTCGCCATATACAAGAATTTGCCCAACGGTGCAATTCCCCACGACATTTAGGGTAAAGTCGTCACCCATCACATTCGCTTCTAAAATCATATTTTCTGCGGCAAGGTCGGTGATGGTCAGGGTATTTGTCTCTCTGTCATACACCGCACCTTCCATACCTTGATATCCGCCGCATTCAATTTGTTCGCCCGGCGTATTATAGACCGTATCATCTCTAAAAACCTCATGGTGCACAAACGCAGAATTTTCCGAATCCCAAATCATTTCTCCGGTTTCATCTGTTTCATAAAACGTGATATAAGCCAAATAAAACAAATCGCCCCAAGGGGATTCCCACGCGCCCATCGGGCCGTTTCCGGCAAACGCGAAAACCGGGATTGCCGAGAGCAGAAGTACAACGGATAAAAGCATTGCGATTATCTTTTTCATAAAAAATCCTCCTTTTGCCCTGATTATATAATATTTGGTTTATTTTTTGCAGATTTATTTCCGAAATAGCCCTGTGCCAATTCGGAAATTACTTTCTTTTTTTGCTGTTTTGTTGTACTATATAAGCAACATACCATCGGTTGGAGGCGTATTATGCTTTTTCATGAGAAACTGAATCAGTATATGGTCACGCTGGATTGCTCCGCAAAAGAAGTCAGTGCGGTTTCGGGGCTTTCCGCCGCGACGCTCAGCCGTTACCGTTCCGGCGAGCGTGTTCCGAGTATCCATTCGGAAAGTTTTGAAAATCTTTGCGACGCGATTGTTGCCCTTGCAAAACAAAAGCAAAAGGACATGACAAAAGCATCGGTTGTCGCGGCGTTTCAAGCCTGTGACGATATGATTACCGCCGACAGAGAGTTGCTACGGCAAAACTTCAATGCCTTGATTGCTGTGCTGAATATGAACATTACAAAGCTCTGCCGCTACACAAATTATGATGTTTCAACCGTTTTTCGCATTCGCAACGGCACACGCAAGCCCGCAGATCCCGTACAGTTTGCCGCGGCGGTTGCCGGATATGTTTCGAGAGAAATGGCAAGTACCGCCGACAAAGCCGTTTTGGCAAAGTTGTTGGACTGTCCTGCAAAATCCCTGTCCGACAGCGCGCAATGCTGTGAAAAACTGCAAAATTGGCTGCTGGCGGGCAAAAGCCGTCCGCAGGACGACATCTCCAAATTCTTAACCAAACTGAATTCGTTTGATTTGAATGAATTCATCAAAGCCATTCATTTTGATGAGATGAAAGTCCCCTCTTTCCCGTTTCAACTGCCGACCTCGAAAACCTACTTCGGATTAAAAGAGATGATGGACAGTGAGTTGGACTTTTTGAAAGCCACCGTTCTCTCCAAATCCATGGCGCCGGTCATTATGTACAGCGATATGCCGATGGCGGAAATGGCGAAAGACGCCGAATTTCCGAAAAAGTGGATGTTCGGCATGGCAATGATGCTGAAAAAGGGATTGCATTTAAACCAAATCCATAATTTAGACCGTTCCTTTGAAGATATGATGCTGGGCTTGGAAAGTTGGATTCCGATGTATATGACGGGGCAGATTTCGCCGTATTATCTCAAAGATGTGCAAAACAATGTTTTTCTGCACTTTTTGAAAGTATCCGGTACGGCGGCGCTCTCCGGAGAGGCAATCGCCGGCTTTCACAGTGACGGCAAGTATTATTTGACCAAAAACAAAGACGAAGTTGCCTATTACCGCAAGCGCGCCGAAGAACTGTTGCAAAATGCACACCCGCTGATGCACATTTACCGCGCGGAGGATATACAGGAATTCAAAGCCTTTCTGCTTGCCGACGCGCATACGCCCGGCAAGCGGAGAAGCATTTTATCCGCATTGCCGCTGTATACGATGGACAGGCAGTATTTACAGCAGTTTCTAACGCGTAAAGGGCTTGCCGAAGCCGATAAACTTGCCATACTCGCCTATGCCGATGCGTGCCGACAGACCGTCGAGGAAATTCTGAAAACCGAAACTGTTACGGACGAAGTTGCCTGTCTTTCCGAAGCGGAATTTGCCGACTATCCGATGACGCTTTCCCTTTCCGGCATGTTTTATGAGCAAGATATTTTCTATACATACGAAGAGTATCAAGCACATTTACAGCAAACGAAACAGTTTGCCGAAAGCCATCCGAATTACAACTTCAATCAAACCGCTTCGTATACATTCCGCAATCTGCAAATCAACATGCACGAGGGAAAATGGGCTATGGTTTCAAAAGGGAAATCCCCCGCCATTCACTTTGTCATTCATCACCCCAAGTTGCGTAAAGCGATTGAAAACTTTATTCCGCCCGTGACGGAGGGATAAAAACAGCCGAGAATGTCAAAACATTCTCGGCTGTTTCTCTATCCGTTTTTCGGTGGGTGGACTTGCGGAATGCTACGACCGTTCCCTACGCATAAAATCGATTGCGTGCGTTGGATCATTGCGCGACCGCCCCGTAAGGTTTGATGTAATTTCGCGGAACGACACTAAGGTCGTTCCCTACACGATAACAGTTCCAATCGAGAAATTGGAAAATGCTTCTCTGTAAAGGAAACCTACGATTTACGATTCGCGGCGGTCGAAAGCTGTCGGCGTTTCAAACAGGCGGCGAATTTCGGCGGGATTGTCGGTTTGCGGCAATATCCACATCAGTTTCGCGGCGGCGGCTTCGGTGGTCATATCGCGCAACTCCAATATATCTAAATCGGTTTTTGCCTTTTGGCCGACCGCATAAACGGACATATCCGTGCCCTCGTACAAAACCTGCGTACCGACCGCCACGGTTTTACCGCTTTTTGTGATTTCTTCGACTGCGGCATACAAATACGCGGGCACACCGCCCAAGCCGTAGGTTTCCAAAATCAAACCGTCGCAGGACTCTGCCACGGCAAGCAAGGTTTTTGTCGAAACACCCGGTATACAGGTAAACACGGCAACACGCGTGTTTAATTCGTGATAAAACTTTGGATTGTCCTTCGTTTTGCTTTGCAGTGGCAAAGCGGTTTGGATTTCGCCGTCCGCAATTTCGGCGAAATACGGAAAATTGACGCTTGCAAATGCCGCGTCACTGCGCGTATACAGTTTTTTGGCGCGCGTGCCCGCAATCACCTGTCCGCCGAATACGACCGACACGCCGCCCGCGCCCGAAACGGCGTATAAAAATGCGTCAAACAAATTTTTCGGTGCGTCGGAGCCGTCTGTATCAATCGGATTTTGCGCGCCCGTAAGCACCACGGGCTTTCCGCTTTCTTGTATCAAATACGAGAGCGCCGCCGCGGTGAACGAGAGGGTATCGGTCCCGTGCGTAACGACAAAACCGTCATACTGCGCGTAATTTTGCTCGATGCAATCGGCGATTTTAAGCCATATGTCGGGCGTAAGGTCGGTACTGTCCAGTTCACAAAGTTGTATGGCAGTCACGCGGCAAAGCGATTGAATTTCAGGCACAAAGCGCAAAAGCGTCTCCGCCTGCAACTGCGGTGCAAGCCCGTTTTCGGTTTCCCCTGCGGCTATCGTGCCGCCCGTGGCAATCAGTAAAATCCGTTTGCGCATATTGCTTACGCTCCTTTTGTATCCGCATTTTGCGGCGCGACGGATGCCGTACTGCAAATCAAAACAGCCGCAAGCACGAGCACAACGCCCGCAATTTTTAATGACGTAACGCTTTCGTGATAGACAAAAATCCCAATCAGCGACGCGACCACGGGCTCCACCGCAACAATCACAGACGCGCGGGTATTATCGACAGTTTCCAAGCCTTTGGTATAGAAGAGATACGGTAAAACACAGCAAATGACGCCCAAACCAAGCGCCAGCAGAATTGCTTTCGGCGTAAGGCTTGCGACCATCGAAACAGGCTTTGCAAACGGCAGACAGCCGAGACCGCAAAACAGAAAAGTGTAAAACGAAATGGTCATACTGTGATAGTTTTTTTGCAACGCATAGCGGCTGAAAATGCTGTACAGTGCGTAGCCGAGTCCGGAGCATATGCCGAGCACAATGCCCAAAATGCCGATAGACTGCCCGCCCGCAACGCCGCTGACCAACACACACCCTACGATTGTAAGGGCGACGGCAATCAGTTTTTTGTATGTAATCTTTTCTTTGAACAACAGCAAAGACAACAGCATCACAAATACGGGCGAGGTATACAGCAAAATCACCGCCACGCAAACGCCGTTATAGGTCATAGAGTAAAAATAGCACACGCTGAAAAACAAAAGGCTTAAAAGCCCCGTGCCGAGAAAGCACCAAATATCCCGTAAATGAAAGCGGAACAGGCTTTTGTCTTTTAGAAGCATATAAATCCCCAACACCGCCGCAGCAAGCAAGCAACGGAGTGTAACGGTTTGCATTTGTGAAAAGCCCATATCCAATAAAGGTTTTAGGAATAAACTGATGATGCCCCACAGCGCGCCTGCGGCAAAGACATAGAAATAGTGTCGTTTTTTCTGCATTGTTTTTCTCCTAAAAAGCAATGCAAGCGCAACAATATTGCGCCTGCACAGTTCCTTATTTTTCTTGTAACAGCGTTTCCAAAAGCGCAGAACAGCCGTCAAAAATATCGCGGTATGCTTTGTCAAAATCGCGCGTATACCACGGGTCGGCAACATTGCCGCCGCGCGCGGTAAAATCGAGCAATTTGCAAACCTTTTTCTGCGGGTCTTTTGGAAAAATATACCCGATATTCCGAATATTATTGTCATCCATACAGACGAACAAATCATATCGGTCATAATCATCTTTTCGCAGTTGCTCGGCGCGTTTTCCCGCGCAGGAAATGCCGTGCTTCTCTAACTGCGCTTTTGCCGGCGGGTACACAGGATTGCCCACCGTACCGCAGATTTCTTCACTGCTGGTCGCCGCGGACTGCACGAAAAAGCGGTCGGCAACGCCCCGTTTTTGCGCCAAATCCTTGAATATGAATTCCGCCATCGGACTGCGGCAAATGTTGCCGTGGCAGACGAACAAAATGCGTGTCATATGGGTTATTCGCCGCGTTTGTCGCCGTAGAAGAACAGTGCGACCGTACCGGGGCCTGTGTGCGAACCGATGACCGTGCCGATATTGTTTATCATCACTTTGCCGTTTAAGTTTTTAAAGGTCTCCTCCACGCGAGAAGCCACCGCTTCGGCATCGGCAAGGCAAGCGGAATTGGAAATAAAGCATTTTCCGGAATAGTCTAAACCGCCTTCGGCGTGGGCAACCATTTTGGAAACAATTTCGTCAACGGCTTTTGACTTCCCACGGCATTTTTGGCGCGGAATGAGCTTGCCCTCGTCATTGACATTCAACAGCGGGCAGATTTTGAGCATCGTGCCGAAAAATCCTGCAACCGGCGACACTCTGCCGCCGCGAATGTAGCTTGTTAAGTCGGTGGAGAAAAACCAATGGTGCAAGTTTAACTTGTTTTCTTCTAACCACGCAACGATTTCTTCGGCGGATTTGCCGCTGTCGCGCATATCCGCCGCGGTATCGACCAAAAGCCCGTAACCCGAGGACGCCGCAAGGGAGTCCACCAAATAAATTTTGTTGTCGGGGTACTGCTCTGCCAAAGTATCGCGCGCAATGCAAGCGGAATTGTACGAGCCGGAAAGGCCGCTTGAAAACACGATATGCAAAATATCCTTGCCCTCTTTTAAAAACGGCTCAAAATACTCTATATACTGCTGGACATTGACCTGCGAAGTGGTCGGCTCGGCGCCGTCGGCAATGCGCTGATAAAACTCGTCAAACGGAATGGATTGCCCGAGGTCATCGGCATATTCCGTCCCGTCCATGGTAAAATGGAAACAAATCAACTGCACATTGCGGGTTTGGAAAAATTCCAGCGGCATATCCGCCGTGGAACAACAGGATAAAATAAAGTCAGACATTGTTATGTTTACTCCTTAATTTTCTTTTGCTTTCAGCGTTTCGCTCTTTTGATATTCTTTCCCGTCCTTGCCGAGATGGTAAATCGGCAAAGATTTTACGCCCCATACGCGTTTTTCCACGCGGGAATAGTTAATCCCCTTTTTCTGCATATAGGTTTTATACCATGCCAAGCGTTTTTTGAAATCCTTATAGCGGCGGTTTTCGAGTTCTGTCCAGGCGACCTCCGCGAAGGCAACGGCACGCGGGAACATCGCAAACTGCAATGCGTCCTCGGTGTCCAGCCATTCCGACCAATGCTCGCACTCAATGCCGCGAATACGCTGACCGGGTTTGCCGAAGCCGGCTTTGACTTCGTTGAATTTATAGACTTTTTTCAGCGGTATACGCGCATATTTCACATCGAAATAAAAATGGCTGTCGGGCGACATAATCAAATCGCGCTTATATGCCTGTTTGCGCACCGCGCCGAGGTTGTGGGAAATCCAATACTGACAGACAATGCTTTCATCAAAGCTGTCGTTAATGCAGTCATTCCACGCAATGGCGGTTTTGCCGTATTTTTTGACAATTTCGTTGGCGCGGGACATAAAACAGCCCTGCAATTCTTTGGCATTTTTTAAGCCTTGCTCTTTTTGGACCGCCTGACACTTCGGGCAGGTTTCCCAAATCTTATGCCCCTCTGCGGCTTCGTCGCCGCCGATATGGAAATAGCGGCTCTCAAACAGCGGGCAAATTTCGGCAAACAGCTTGTCAAGAAAATCGTAAACTTCCTCGCTCCCCGCGCACAGGATTTCTTCAAAAATGCCGTTTTCGCATTTTACCGTTGTCTTTTCACCTTTGCAGGACAACTCCGGATACGCCGCCAAAATGGCACTGGTGTGCCCGGGAATGTCGATTTCGGGAATGACATCAATATACAGTTTTTTCGCATAGGCAACGATTTCGCGGATTTCGTCCTGTGTGTAATAGTGGAAATATTCCTCCCCGCGATAGTCAAGACCGAGCCCCTTAAAGCCCGCGTATTGGCGGCGGGAACCGATTTCGTTGAGCAGCGGAAAGACTTTACTTTCAATGCGGAAGCCTTGGTCATCGGACAAATGCCAATGCAATGTATTGAGTTTGAGCATTGCCATTTGGTCAAGCACGCGTTTGACGACCTCTTTGCCAAAGAAGTGGCGGCTTTCGTCCATTTGCAAACCACGGTAGCCGTAATGCGGCTTATCTTCAATGAACAGCCCGTTGACGGTGGCTTTGCCGTTCTGCTTTTGCGCCTGCATCAAAATCATTTTTAAGGTGACCGCACCGTAAAACGCGCCGCGTTCGTCGGAGGCGGTGACGGTAATCCCGTCATTTGTCACTTTTAAAGTATAGCTT
>JBJEPU010000051.1:0-16272 GCA_051881395.1 Candidatus Fimenecus sp. | reverse complement strand
AGAGAAAAAAGTGTAATTACAGTTGTTTTGTATGTATATTTATGGTAAAATACCAAAAGAACGCAATCACGCGCGGAGGAATTTGCCTATGAAAAAACGTACAAAAAAAACAGCAACCGCTATTCTGACTGCGGCAGTCTGCATCGCAGCGGCAATCGGTATTACCGTCGGCTGTATTTACGCCGAAAACCGACCGAAAATCACCTTTGATTTTGCACAAAAAACAGGGTCTGTTACAAACGGCGCTTCCGGTTTTTTGTACGGCTTTGCCGAGCCCGATATTCCGACCAAAGAAATGGCGGAGAGCATCGGCGTTTCCACCCTCTCCACCAAAACACTCGGCGGATTACAGCATCCTGTTGGGGATGTGGACCAAGTCGCAGACACCTTCTTTTCGGCCGGCGGCAAAGAAATCATTGTTTACACACAGGATATGTATGACACTTGGTATTATCAGTTCGACTCCTTAGAGCAATATCACGAGCGCGTTAGGCAAACCGTGACACAAACCGCAAAAAAAGACTATGCAGACAATGTGATTTACTGCATATATAATGAAATGGATAACGGGCAATGGTACGGTGATTTTAAAGAATACGAAAATCGCCAAAAAACCTACGAAGCTTGGAAAGCAACTTATGCGCTCGTGCGTTCCATAGATGCCGACGCCATAATCGGCGGCCCGAGTTATTGTAGTTATAAATCGGAATACATAAAAGAATTTTTAGAATACTGCAAATCGGAAAATTGTCTGCCCGACACCATGATTTGGCATGAGTTGGGCACAAACTCCTTATATATGTGGGAAGAGCATTTTGCAGATTACGACGCGCTTTGCCAAGAGCTCGGTATTGAAAAAATGCCTGTATGCATTACAGAATACGGGTTAATGTCCACAAACGGGATTCCCGGGGAGTCCGTCAAGTGGATTTCCAGAATTGAAAGCGTGAAATGCGAGGGCTGTGTTGCCTATTGGCGGCTTGCGAACAATCTTTCGGATGTGGCGGCGGATGACACCACACCCAACAGCAACTGGTGGGCATATTTTTGGTACAACGCAATGTCCGGCGAAACCGTACAAAGCACATCAAAAGACCTTTTCCAAAGCAATATGGGCAAATTTTTAACCCGTCAGTCCAAAGAATTAAAATATAAAGGGTTTACAGGGCTTTCGACCATTGACGAAGAAAAAGGCGAAATCCAAATTCTTGCCGGCGGCAGTAACCGTGATTCCACGATTGTTTTGGAAAACTTAGATAAAACCGACAGCTTTAAAACTGCCGAAAAAGTATATGTAACCGCAGAATATGTAGATTACAAAGGCCTTTCGGGAGAAGTTTCCGCGCCGAAAATCAAATTTGCAAAGTATTATGATGTTGCAGACGGCAAGGTGCGCATAGATTTAGATGATATTTTATATACACAGTGCTATCACATTACCGTTACCCCGTATGCGGACGGTATGACCGCTGTTTCGGAGGAAATTCCCGAAACCGAAATCCCGATGTCCCGCTATGAAGCGGAGAATGCCACACTGTTCGGTACGGCAACAGCCGACAGCAATGTTGCGTATGCCGCATCGGAATACACTTTGGTGAAAGCAAACAGCGCCGAAGCGAGTGGCGTAGAGTTTACCGTTACAATACCGAAAGAGGGCAGTTATTCGTTGGATTTGGTATACGGTAACGGCGCAAACAATATACAGTATAACGCGGACGGCTCACAGGCGGATAAAGGTGAACGCACCGATATAGAATTGCTCGTATCGGTGGACGGTGAAGAGACAGAAAACTATTTGCCCCTTTCATCCACATTAAAAGATGATTTCACCAATGTTATCAGCTACACAGTAGATTTAAAACAAGGCAAGCACACCATTCGGTTCACCTTACCGGAAAATAAGGAATTCCAACAAACGGTTTCGTTCGACTTTTTAGATGTGACACCGCAAACCGATACGGACAGAAATACAGCCTATTTGGGCTTTACCCCCTACTGTGTGCAAAATGTTGCAAAATCCGACGAAAACAACACGGCTTTTTGGGCTTTGCCGGATGCTAATGGGTACTATGCTGTACAGATTATCAGCAAAACTGCACCCACTGCACTTACGGTGAACGGTACACGGATAGATACCGTATCTTTTACTTCCATAGACAACGCTACCTATCGCTGTATACTCTATTTGCGGCACGGGCTAAACAGTCTTTCCGTAAATGTCGGCAACGCTGATGTCACAAATATCACTTGGTATGATGCGGGTCAAAATGACAATACCGCGGATTATTTTGCAGAAGATTTTACCCTTTCCGGCAGTGCAAAATTGGAAGATCTTACCGTGAAAACGATGACCGCAATGCTCAGTTCACAAATAAACGTTTATATTGACGATGTCAGCTCCGACACAGACGGTGCCGCAACCGTAACCTACACTGCGCCGCAGGCAGGATATTATCAATTCACATTCACTTACGCCAACAACGAAGAAGGCGGCGTGCATGACTACAATGTGGATTTAGTGGAGCGGTACATTACACTTACCGTAAACAATGAAGACCGCGGTAACTATTATTTCCGGAACACATACAGTTGGGAAACCTTGAAAACGAAGGTCATTACCGTTTACCTTGCGGCAGGTGAAAATACCATCACCTTCTCAAATAACGGCAGTTATCAATTCAACGGGAAAACCGCTTTTGCACCGCGCATTACCAAACTGTCGGTTTCCCCGATTACTGTTTCCGAAAGTTAAAGGAGAAAAGAAAATGGCTTACGAAAAACTGTTTACACCCGGCAAAATCGGCAATGTCGAAATCAAAAACCGTGTTGTGATGCCTCCGATGATGCTCGGCTTCGGGCAATTTGACGGCACACCGACCGAAACCATGATGAACTATTACGAGGAACGCGCCATCGGCGGTGCGGGCTTGATTGTCACGGAAATTACCCGTGTCAACGATTTCAGCGGCGCTTCGGCGTTTGCACAACTCGCCATCAGCCACGATTATCACATTGCCCCCTTAAAGGAAATGATTGACCGCATACACCGTCACGGTACAAAGATGTTTATTCAGCTTCACCATCCGGGGCGGCAAAACCTCGGGCTGATGATGGGCACGGTACCTGTGTCGATTGCCATGCACCGCCTGATTGGGAATTGCTATGACAATCTGTTTTATAAGGTTGCACCTATGGGCAAAAAACTGATGGAGAAGGATTTTGTTTTAAAAACCTCCTCCCCCTCTGCCTGTGCACGCGCGTATTCCGCGGAAAGCTTAAACCGTGAAATGTCCGTCAAGGAAGTCCGCAAAATCATTCAACAGTTTATTGACGGTGCGGTGCGCGCAAAAAAAGCAGGTGCGGACGGTGTAGAACTGCACGCCGCTCACGGATATTTAATCCAACAGTTTTTAAGCCCCTATACCAATCAACGCACCGATTGCTACGGCGGCAGTTTTGAAAACCGTTTGCGTTTTCTTTCGGAAATCCTCACAGGTATTAAGTCTGCCTGCGGTAAGGATTTCCCGGTCATTGTGCGTCTTTCCGTTGACGAATGTTACAAAGAAATCGGCAAACCCGGTGTAGGTTACACGCTCACGGACGGCGTAAAAATGGCAAAAGAAATTGAAAAAATGGGTGCGGACGCCATTGATGTGTCTTCGGCAGGCTATGATACATACAACTATTGGTTGGAGCCGACTTCTTTTGAGCCCGGTTGGCGCAAATATATGGCGGCGGCGGTGAAAAAAGAGGTTTCCATCCCTGTGCTTGCCGCAAACTTAATCCGTTCCCCCGAACAGGCAGAAGAACAGCTTGCAGAAGGGATACAGGACTTTGTGTGTCTCGGCAGACCGCATATTGCAGACCCGCATTGGGCAAATAAAGCCAAAAACGGGAAAGCCGATGAAATCAAACGCTGTATCTGTTGCCTGTATTGTATGGAAAGTATGCAGCACAACGCTTATAAAGGTACACATGCGAACTGCTCAGTTAACCCGAAATTAGGGCATGAAAAAGAAGTGCTTTCGCGTGACGGTGACGGCAGAACCGTTGTCATTGTCGGCGCAGGTCCCGCGGGGCTTTCTGCGGCGGAAACCTTAGGAAAGCGCGGCTTTAAACCGATTGTTTTAGAGAAACAACCCGAAGCCGGCGGGCAGTTACAGCTTGCCAATAAGCCACCTTTAAAGGATAAAATTAACTGGTGCATTGATGATTTGGTTACAGCCGCCCTGCATAACGGTGCTGAAATTCGGTATAATACTGAGGCAACACCCGAATTGATTGCTTCACTTTCCCCATATGCAGTGATAATTGCCACAGGCGCTTCATCTGTCAAACCGCGCTCTATTCCGGGTGTGGATTTACCGAATGTATGCACAACCACCGAAATTTTAGATGGCACAATCCAACTGACCAAACGGAAGGTAGCCGTTATCGGCTCAGGGATGACCGGTCTTGAAACCGCCGAACTGCTTTGTGCGCAAGGCAACCGTGTGACTGTGGTGGAAATGGCGGATTCCATTGCCCCCGGCACTTGGATGCAGCATATTGACGACTGTATGCCGCGCCTTTCGGCGGCAGGCACGGAATTTTTACCCGCACACAAATTATGTGCAATTCATGAAGATTGCATTGAGGTGCAGGACACAAAAACGCAACAAAAGAAAAATATTGACACAAGCTTTGTGGTACTTTCTTTGGGCGTTCGCTCGGATAACGCTTTATACACGCTCTTAAAGAGCCGTTACGCGCGGATTTATTGCATCGGCGATGCAGGAAAAACCGGCAGAATTGCCGATGCTACTGCTGGGGGGTACCGCGTTGCACGGGACTTGGATTAATGGGACAACAGGATAAAAACAGAATACGGTTTTGGTTTTTCACCATATTTTACTGTGAAATGACAGTTGCGGATTTGGGCTTAACTTACCTTGCCACGCCGAATTTGGAAATGGAGGGCAACCCGTTGGTTGCGGAGTACGCCCTCGGCTGGGGCACACTGCTGTTTGTGAACGCTTTGACGCTGGTCGCTTATATTTTCATGGCGTGGTATGCATTTTATAGATACCGTCCGCGGCTGTCTGCCGAAACCGAAAATATGAAACGCTATCTTTCAGACATTACCTACGATGACCCGACGCTCGGCAAATTCGGTATGCTTCGTCTGCCGAAGCATTGGGCGCCGCAAATTGCCTGTCTTTGTTACAGCGTCGTTGCCGCGCTCCCCTTTGCGCGCAGTATTATTGTGGCAGAATGGATACTTTTATATACGGACGCTTACGCACCTTGGTTTTTCCGTATTGTCGCGTTTTTTCCGCTCGGCAGAATTGACTTTTTTGTCGCCGTGCTTTTGGCATGGATATTGAGTTCTGTATGGATTTACCGCGAGTTTCGTGAGAACAAAAAACAGGTTTTGTCTTTAAAATCGGCAAATCGTTAAATTCTTGACAAAAAGAGTTACGCGATTTGCCGATTTTTTTGTCTTTTTCCCAAAAATTCACAACTTATGTTTTTTGTATTGCATAAAAAAACTATATATTGTATAATTCATATTAAACTGGAGAAAATTTGGGTTTTATATTTTACCCTATTCAAAATGTTTGGAGGAACTGACTATGAAAGTCCAATTTACCGAAACCGCTTTGCGAGACGCAAACCAATCCCTGATTGCGACGCGTCTGCCGTATGAACGCTTTGAAGGCATCTTGGAAACCATGAACAAAGCGGGATATTATTCGTTGGAATGCTGGGGCGGCGCAACCTTTGACTCCTGCCTTCGCTATTTAAACGAAGACCCGTGGGAACGCCTTCGTAAAATCCGTGCAAAATGCCCCGATACCAAACTGCAAATGTTACTGCGCGGGCAAAATTTGCTTGGGTATAAGCATTATCCCGATGATGTTGTCAGAATGTTCGTCAAAAAATCTGTTGAAAACGGCATTGACATCATCCGAATTTTTGACGCGCTCAACGATGTACGCAATATTGAAGTTGCGGTTGACGAAACCATTAAAAACGGCGCAATCGCTTCTGGTGCCATCAGCTATACAAAGAGCCCGATTCACAATCTGGAATCCTATGTGAAACTCGCCAAAGACATGGAAAATATGGGTTGTCAGTCTATCTGCATTAAGGATATGGCAGGCATTATGGGTCCGCAGGAAGCGTTTGATACTGTAAAAGCACTGAAAGAAAATGTAAAAGTACCGATCATCCTCCATACACACTCCACCACAGGTCTTGGTATGCTGACCTTGCAAAAAGCAGTGGAAGCCGGTTGTGACGTGATTGATACCGCCATTTCCTCCTTCTCCGGCGGCACTTCGCAAGCACCGACAGAGACGATGGCATACGCCCTGAAACAAGAAGGCTACGAAGTCGATTTGGATATGGATGTATTGAAAGAAATCAACGATTTCTTTAAGCCGATTAAAGATGAATTTTTAAAGAGCGGGCAGTTAAATCCCGTTGTGCTCTCGACCGATACCGACGCGCTCAATTATCAAGTGCCCGGCGGGATGCTTTCCAATCTTGTGGCGCAGTTGACCGCACAAAATAAAATGGACAAGTTCCCCGAAGTGCTTGCAGAAACCCCGAGAGTGCGTAAAGACCTCGGTTACCCGCCGCTTGTTACCCCGATGAGCCAAATGGTCGGTGTGCAGGCTACGGCAAACGTGCTTGCCGGCGAACGCTACAAAAACATCTCCAAAGAAGTCAAGGCATATATTCGCGGCGAATACGGCAAAGCCCCCGGCGAAATCGACAAAGATTTGCAGAAAAAGGTGCTCGGCGATGAACAGCCCATCACCTGCCGTTTTGCGGACACCTTAGAGCCCGGCTTTGAAAAAGCAAAAGCAGAAATCGGCGAGAAAGCGCACAGTGACGAAGATGTGCTTTCCTATATTGCATTCCCGACGCAGGCGGAGGCATTCTTTGACAAACGCGATGAACAAAAGAAGAACACCTTCACCTATGCCATTCAAAAAATTGATTAAGGAGTAGACGGATATGGATATTCTGCAACAACTGAAATACGAAGACGGCATTACAATCGGTGAAGCACTGAATGTATCTGTCACGGGCTTTGTAGTTGTGTTGCTGATTCTTGCGTTGCTTGCCGTTTTGGTGTTACTGCTTTCAAAAGCGGTTCGCGCTGTGGAAAGCAAAACCAAAAAGAAAGCAAGCCCTGCGCCGAAATCGGCACAACCGGAAAGCGCACCTGCAAAAGCGACTGCCGCACAGACGGGCACACCTCTGCCGGAGACTTTCTCTGCCGGGCAGTTGGACTTATACGATGTAGACGAAAAAACCGCCGCAGTCATTATGGCGATTGTCAGCCACGAAAGCGGCATACCGCTGAACCGTCTGCAATTCAAATCCATTAAAGCTATTGAAAAGTAAGGGGTAATCAAAATGAAATATGTAGTGAGTTTAAACGGTAAAGATTATGAAGTCGAGGTTGACGAATTAAGCGAAGCCATCGTAACCAATGTAACACCCACCGCGGCACCTGTTGCCCCCGCCCCTGCGGCTGCACCTGCTCCCGCAGCAGCGCCCACAGCCCCGGCGGCTCCCGCCGTTACCGGCACAGGCACACCGGTTGTGGCGCCCATGCCCGGTACCATTTTGAGCGTCAATGTATCGGAAGGGCAATCCGTTTCTGCGGGGGATGTGCTCTTTGTGTTGGAAGCGATGAAAATGGAAAATGAAATTGTAGCACCCGTCAGCGGCACCGTAACCAAGGTGGCGGCAAGCAAGGGCAGTACCGTTGCAACTGACGCTGTTCTCGCCTTCGTCGGTTAAGGAGGCAGAAACATGTCAGTTGTAAATGCACTTGTAGAAATTTTTCAGGAATCCGGCTTCCTTTCCTTGGAATGGCAAAACTGGGTCATGATTGCGGTTTCCTTTCTTCTCTTATATTTTGCCATTGTGAAAAAATACGAGCCGTTGCTGTTGTTACCGATTGCGTTCGGTATGTTGCTCGTCAATATTTATCCTGCCATTATGTATGACCCGCTGATGCTGTCCTCGTATGAGGGCGAAGTGGTTGCGGGCGCGCATTGGTATGATACGGGCGTATTGCGCTTGATATATTCCGGCGTAAAATCCAGTATATTCCCCTGCTTAATCTTCCTTGCCATCGGCGCGATGACGGATTTCGGGCCTCTTCTTGCAAACCCGATAAGCCTTTTACTCGGTGCGGCGGCACAGCTCGGTATTTATGTTGCCTTTATGATTGCCATACTCAGCGGTAATATTCCCGGATTTGCGGGCTTTACCCCGCAAGAAGCGGCGTCGATCGCCATCATCGGCGGTGCGGACGGCCCCACGGCAATTTGGCTGACTTCGCAGTTAGCGCCGCAGTTATTAGGACCGATTGCCGTTGCGGCATATTCCTATATGGCGTTGATTCCGTTAATTCAGCCGCCGATTATGCGCGCAATGACCACCAAAAAAGAGCGCGAAATCAAAATGAGCCAGTTGCGCACGGTCAGCAAGGCGGAAAAAATCATTTTCCCGATTGTCGTTACTGTCCTTTGCGTTTTGATTTTGCCGTCAGTTGCTCCCCTTTTAGGTATGCTGATGCTCGGCAACCTGTTTAAAGAAAGCGGCGTTACCGACCGTTTGAGCGATACCGCACAAAATGCGCTTTGCAATATCGTTACGATTTTGCTCGGCGTAACCGTCGGTGCAACCGCGGAGGGCAAAACCTTCTTAGACCCCAAAACGATTGCGGTTATTGTTATCGGGCTTTTGGCATTTATGTTCTCTACGGTTGGCGGCGTGCTGTTCGCTAAGCTGTTAAATGTGATTACCAAAGGCAAAATCAATCCCTTAATCGGTTCTGCGGGCGTTTCCGCCGTGCCGATGGCGGCGCGAGTTTCGCAGGTAGAGGGCAGAAAATATAACCCCTCGAACTTCCTGTTGATGCATGCAATGGGTCCCAATGTGGCCGGCGTTATCGGCTCAGCCGTCGCCGCGGGTTATTTGATGATGGTGTTTGGGAAATAATAAATTATACTTGTAATTCTAAAAGCAGACAGGATTATTGCCTGTCTGCTTTTCTGTTCAGTGTCCACAAAAAAGGACATTGCTGAAAATCCAAAATTTACATTCCGCCGCAAAAGTGCTATGTTTATATCACTTCAAGGAGGAACTGAAAATGAAGATAGGATTTTCAATGGAAACAGATAAAGAATCACAAGCCCTTGCAGAAGATATTCCAACTGCAAATACCGAAGAGGAAACAGCGGTTCGTTCTGTTGTCACTGTTCTTTTTGAAAACGGAAAAGAGTACCCGTACTACAACGACCGCTTTTGCTTACACATCGGGGATTTTGTGTATGTTGAGGGTAAACTCGCCGGTATGCTTGGACGCGTTATCGAATATACTGAGGAATTTTGTGTTAATTTAAAATACTATAAGCGTGTAATACAGAAAGTAACCGGCAAAGTCAACGGTACTTTTCAAAAGTTTGGTTGTTACCTTATCAGTAATAACTGTCAAGTATTGACCCCGGAGCAAATCGAGCCTTGGTTTTATCCGCCGCAGGATGACAACGAACAAGACAAGTTCGTTTATGGAAAAGGCATTGTACTTGAATTTAAAAACTTTTCCAAAATGGATAATCATAATAATACCAGATATGCATATCGTAACGGAATAGATGCATACTATGACGATGTTTTACAGTATTTAAGTTTTGACGGAAAAAATGGTTTTGCCGTTGTCAAAGCAGAAAAAGAACCGACAGATTATGTGACGGTAACTTTTCAGCTTGAAAACGGAGAGATACACTCCGCTTTTTGTACTTGTATTACGCCCGGCTATTGTTCTCATCTTTCCACAGTAATATACGCTATGTCCATATTTATGGAAAATGAGTATCTGCAATCCGGCAACGGTGGATTTGTTGTAATACAGAATTCAGCTTTTGAAAAGTTTATTGCTCCGGAATCCATAAAAATCACTGTTGGAAATCATTGAACAAAGAGAGGTTGCAAATTCTGCAACCTCTCTTTTTACTTATTTTCTCTTATTACAATGCCTATCAAAACTCGGGTTGAAGGCGTAGAAGTTCTTTTCGTTCAATTTATCGGTTGCAAGCCGCAGACCTTCGCCGAAGCGCTGATAATGCACGATTTCGCGTTCCCGCAGGAATTTAATCGGCTCGCGCACATCGGGGTCATCTACCAAGCGTAAAATGTTGTCGTATGTGGTACGCGCTTTCTGTTCTGCCGCCAAATTTTCGTGCAAATCGGTGATGACATCGCCTTTGGACTGTAAATACGTCGCCGTGAACGGCATACCGCTTGCCGCCAGCGGATATACACCGGTGGTATGGTCCACAAAATAGGTATCATACCCACTTTTTTTGATTTCTTCCATGGATAAATTTCGCGTCAGTTGGTAGACGATTGCCCCAATCATTTCCAAATGCCCGAGTTCCTCCGTGCCGATGTCCGTTAAAAGCCCTTTGAGTTCCGCATACGGCATTGCAAACCGTTGAGACAAATACCGTAAGGATGCACCCAATTCGCCGTCGGGACCGCCGTATTGGCTGATAATGATTTGTGCATATTTCGGATTCGGGTTTTTGATATTTACGGGATACTGTAATTTTTTCTCATACTGAAACATAGCTTACTTCACACACTCCTCTGTCTCCCACGGCCACGGGTTTTTCAGCCAGTCTTCTCCGGCACCCGAGCCTGCCGAAAGCGGACCGAATTTGGCTTCAAAATCTGCAAGCTGTGCGCGGTATTCTTCGGCGTATTTTCGGTTTCTACGCATCGCATTTGTGTCACACGGGTGGGTGTCTAAATACAAATGCAACTCCCAAAGCATAAATTGCGTCGCTGAAAGCGATTTCAGGCATTTTTCGCGTTCACTAAGCATCATACACATTTACCTCCCAAAAATGGCTTGTCGAGGCCAGGAAACGCCGTTCCGCTGCAAAGTGCTTTTTCTTTTGAATATGTCGTTGTATTTGTTTGAAACGGCACATATGCCATGGTCGTTACAGGATTGCACGGCAGTTTTGAAATTCCCGTATATTCCGATACTGTATCGTCCGGACAATATGCTTCATTCTTCGGCATTTCCGGCATGCAGTCGCAATAGTCTAAATACTCTTTCAAAGCGTTCTCTCCTTTTGATTCGGAACTTCCTCCTACTGCCATTGTATGCGACGGCTTGGAGTTTGCCAATAAAAAGAGCCTTACTCCTTTTCGGAGTAAAGCTCTCAGTCACAAGATATTCTTTTGGCGTTACAGGACATATATGATAACGTCCCGACTGCCCCATTGTCTGCATTCGGACTCTGTGTTCATAAACAAATCCACCGTGAATTTGCCTTTTTTGACAAATCCGCCCGTATCTGCGGCTATCGCATAGCCGTAAACAATACCGTCCGTAGAAACAATCCACAATTCACTGCCGTATGGAATTTGGTTCGGATTGACAGCGATATATCCCGGCTTTACGGTTCTGCCGCTGGCGGTTTTGGATCCGGGTGCGGCTGTATATGCCGCCGCCTTGCCGGTAATAATTTGTTTATATTCCGACGGCGCGCCGTTTTCGATTTTCAAATATGCGGGTTGCGTCAACTCTGAAATCGGCGTACCGCCGTTACGAAGACTTGCAACCGCAACTGCCTTTTGTTTTGTGCCGACCGTCGTAATCTGCGCCACAGACTCCGTCAAAACCGTTTCCGACAGCACTTCGGACGAAGCATAAACACCGTCTACGATTTTGTCGCGGTAGGTAACCGTCTTTTCGCCGTTTTGCCCGACCTGCGTAATTTCGCTCTGCCCTTCATACATCGACGAAGACTTCACGGTTTTTTTCGAAAAAGCGATTTTTTCGTTTACCGTGCGCTGTGCATAGGTGACACGGTAAACCGTAATTTCCAAGTTATCAAACAGGGCTTCCGACAAAGCAGGCTGTACCTCATCGTTTTCGCCCAACGAAACATTTGCCTGTTGCAATGCATCTGCCACAGTGCCCTCGCCGATAAGCAATGCGGTGGTTACACCGTCGGCGGTAACACTAATGTGATATGCATTTGTCAGCTTCACAACCAAGCCGTCATACAGAACCGTATCGGTCGGTACGCTGACAAGTTGCCCTTCTTCCACGGTTACGGCGAGTTCGCGCAACAAATCCGAAACCGTACCGGCAAGCACGATTTTGGTGCTTGCACCGTATAAATCCACAAATGTGACGGACGCGGCGCGATAAATTGTAATCACGCTGTCCTCACCGGGGGTAAAAGCCTCCAAAGAAAGCTTATCTTTGTCAGACAGAATAATTTCTGCCTGCTCCACAATTTCGTACGCATCGTTTTTCGATGTTTCTACTCTTGTGATTTCCGAGCCGTCATAAATGTCAACGACATACGGACTCGGTGCGGCAGCAAAAGCAGTTCCGGCGCAAAGTACGGCAAACGCCATAATCAGCGCGGCAACCTTCCAAAAGGTTGCTCGGGTTGCTTTTACATACCCTTTTAATTCAGTAATCATCATTCTGCTCCTTTAACTCATACCTCTTCAAGGGTCTTTGCGTAAAGAGGCTGTTGGACGCCAATCCATTCGTAGAAAAAAGAAGGATTTGAACGGATTTTTGCGGCGCCACGGTTATTATCGCTTGTGACAACGGCCATTATATTTCCAAGATTTCTAATTGTCAAATTTACAAAATCGAAGTTTTTAGTAAAGTTGCACAAATTCATATTTTCAAATCTGACAAAATCAAGGTTTTTCGGGCGAGTTTTTGAACATTCGTTCTGAAATCCGGGTGAATATTTGTGAAAAAGTTAAAAATCTAACAAATTGTTACAAAGGGGTTACAAATGGGGAAATGAAGCTGATTTTTTGTCTCTTTTTACCCGCATTTCCAAATACAGTATATGCATTTTCAAAAAAAGTATGCATTTTCGGAAACTTGGCGGGAATAAAAAGCAGTAAACAAGCCGAAACCGAGCGTTTTTCGGTACATATCCCCCACTGTATGCCCTAAATATTGCCTAAAACAGTATTCACAATGCACTTTTTTGTTTTCTGAAAAAATATAGTATTTTTCTGTCGAGTATGGTATACTGTAAACACATAAAAAACACGGATTTTTTTCGCGGATTTTGGATGCAAACAGAATGTATATATAATAGTATAGGAATTTTTCGTATGAAAGAGTTTACGATTACCAAAAATGATGCCGGTCAGCGGCTTGACAAATTTCTACACAAAACCGTGCCGAATTTGCCGCAGTCTCTCCTTTACAAATCCATTCGGACAAAAAATATCAAAGTAAACGGCAAACGGGCGGAAATTTCCACGCGGCTTTGCGAGGGCGACTCAGTAAAAGTGTTTGTTGCAGACGAATTTTTTGCACAATCGGAAACCGCATATGACTTTTTGCGCGCAGGCAAATCACTCGATATTGTCTATGAGGACGAAAACGTACTGTTGCTCAACAAAAAAGTCGGCGTACTGTGTCACCCCGATGACCGCGAGTATATTGACACGCTCATCGGGCGCGTAAAGCGCTATTTATATGACAAGGGTGAATACTTGCCACAGCAAGAAAATTCCTTTACACCTGCGTTGGTCAACCGTATTGACCGTAACACGGGCGGTATTGTAATTGCGGCGAAAAATGCAGAAACCTTGCGTATTCTCAACCAAAAAATGAAAGACCGTGAACTGCACAAGTTCTATTTATGCATAGTGCACGGCAATTTACAGCCCAAAAGCGGCACGCTGTCGGGATACCTTGTCAAAGACGAGCGCAAAAACAAGGTGACGGTATCGAAAAATGCCCGCACGGGCGCAAAGGAAATCCGTACAAAATATAAGGTATTGGACTGTGACGGGAATTTAAGCCTTGTAGAGGTCGAACTGCTCACAGGGCGTACGCACCAAATCCGTGCGCATTTTGCCTCCATCGGGCATCCCCTCTTGGGCGACGGCAAGTACGGCACCAATGCGCAAAACAAAAAATACGGCTACAAAAAGCAATTTTTGTATTCCTATAAATTGGTATTTGACTTTACCACGGACGCAGGAATGCTCAACTACCTCAATCACAGGGAATTTGAGGTAGACGATGTGTGGTTTAAAGAGGAATTCTACAGCAAGGGGCTTTAATAATGGATACCATAAAAGCAGTAGTTGAACAACAATTACATACGGCTGTTATTTCAGTTACCGACATAGGCAAGGGCGCGACTGCAACGGCTTTTTGCGCGGAAACCGAAACAGCGCCCTGCAAACTTGTTGTAAAAACGGGAAAATACGCTGATCTTCTTTGCCGTGAAAAAGAAATGCTGGATTTTTTAGCGTCAAAAGTGCACTATAAAGTGCCGAAAACCTATTTTTATGTTCATGGCGGAAACCGCGCATATCTCGGTATGGAATACATAGAAGGTACAAACGGTGCAAACCGAAAAATACTGCTTTTACGGAACAAAAAGAAACTCGCCAACTGCATTGTTGACGGACTGCTGGATATGCAAAGCGTCAAAAACGACAAATTCGGGGCGTTTGATAACGCCGAATATGATACTTGGCAAGAATACTATACGGACTTCTTTGAAAGCATCTTTGCGTTTGCTATGGAAAAATACAAAAACGGTGATATAAAGCATGTTGTAATAGATGCACTTAACGAAGCAAGACTTCACTTTGATGCTATATTTCAGGATGTCAGCAAAACTGCCTGCATCTCGCATGGGGATTATTGGATGGCAAATATGCTGATTGACACAAAAAACTGTACGGTTGCAGGTGTGATTGACCCCAACAATGTGGCGTGGGTTGAGCCGGAATACGAGTTGTTCGCTATGACCGTGGGACACGGTAAAATCCTAAATCTGTACAAAATCTACAAGAACCGAAAGACTGTCAGCCGATACTGTGACTTAAAAATTGAATTGTATGCACTTGTGAATGAGTTGGATTGGTATAAAAATTTAGGCTTTTGCCCGAAAAATTATTTGTATTACAGAGCGCGGCGGTTATGCAAACAGATCAAGAAAAATAAACTGAAAGAGACAGAGAGCTAACTGCTTTCTGTCTCTTTTTTCATTGTATTGTCTTGTTAACGGCGGGAGCAAGCCCCCACCCTACATTATATTCCCTTTTTCATATAGTTTTCTTTATACTCTATATATCCGTGTTTCGGGTAAAAGTTATGCGATTCATACCACTGTTCACGGTCACCCAAATGCACATAGATTGTCTTTTTTCCTTGTGCTTTTATGTATTCTTCCGCTGTTTTTAAAAGTGCTGTACCAATACCTTGATGTTTCAAATTATATTTTACAAAATGTCGGTGCAAGGTTACTTCATCGTAATTTTCATTGGTGCTGTACCCCACACTGCCGATTACTCTGTTATTCTCATCAAGGGCAAGCCAAAACATATCGCCTTTGTCTATGTAGTTCTTTCCTATGTCCAGCAAATCGGGATTTAAACCCGGTACACGACCCAATGCGTTTTTTGCTTCCAATATCATAAAAATCATATCATCACGATATTGTGGTTCAAACGGAATAATTCTCACAGTAATTCACCTCAAATACACAAACCCCCGCCCGAAGCGCTCGAGCGGGGGTTGCATAACTTGAAAAGAGTTGAAAACGAAGTTATCTCTTTGAGAACTGCGGTGCACGGCGAGCGCCTTTGAGACCGTATTTCTTTCTTTCCTTCATTCTCGGGTCGCGGGTCAGGAAGCCTGCTTTTTTGAGCATCGGACGAAGATTTTCGTCATACTGCAAAAGCGCACGGGAAAGACCGTGACGGATTGCACCTGCCTGGCCGGTAACGCCGCCGCCTGCAACTTTGCAGACGATATCGAACTTGTCAGCCGTGCCGGTAAGAGCGAGAGGCTGACGGACAATCAATTTTAAGGTTTCAAGACCGAAATAATCGTCAATATCTCTGTCATTGATGGTGATTTTGCCGGTACCCGCATACACACGAACGCGTGCAACGGATTTCTTTCTTCTGCCTGTACCATAAAAATAAGGATTGGTTTCGTACATAATTTATTGCCTCCCTTTCTTAAAATTCGCGCACAACGGGCTTCTGTGCCTCGTGTGCATGCTCAGCACCGCAATAAATATGCAGTCTGGTCAGTGATTTTCTGCCGATGGTGTTGGCGGGCAGCATACCTTTCACTGCCTTTTTCACCGCGAATTCCGGCTTTTCAGCCATCAGGGTTTTGTAATCGACTTCTTTCATGTTGCCGATGTACCCGGTGTGATGATA
>JBJEPU010000050.1:0-2937 GCA_051881395.1 Candidatus Fimenecus sp. | reverse complement strand
AATACCCCGATATGGGCACCTTTGTCATCAAGGCGTTTTATGAAACAGACCCGACGATTTGCGGTGCGATACAGGAAAGTTATCACAAATATTTCAACTTTAAAGCGAATCAGACGCTTTTAAATTTAGACCCCGCGCAATTTGTACCGGGGTTGGATATTGAAATGATGTATCGGGATATGTATCTTGCCTCCGAAGGGTATTTGTGGGAAATGGCACAAAGGGGCGATATGAATATAGAAAAAATGGAAAAAGATTTCGCCAAAATGATTGCATTTTGGAAAAGCATATATTTAAAGGACAAGGAGATGACGGACAGTGTATGCAGTTGAAGCCGTGAATTTAACGAAATACTACGGCAATGCAAAAGGGATTGAAAATCTGAATTTAACGGTAACCGAGGGTGAATTTTTCGGATTTATCGGGCCAAACGGCGCAGGCAAAAGCACCACTATCCGCACCCTGCTTGGGCTTTTGCAGAAAAGCGGCGGCGAGGGGAAGATTTTCGGTAAAGATATTGTCACGCAGAAAAATGAAATCCTCAAAGAAGTCGGATATTTGCCTGCCGAGGCGGTGTTTTACCGTAATATGCGTGTAAAAGATATTTTAAAGCTCTCTGCAAATCTCCGCCGGACCGATTGTACCCGTGAGGCGTCGGAATTATGCGAGCGGCTCAACTTAGACCCCGCAAAAAAGGTAGATGAACTCTCTTTCGGCAACCGCAAAAAAGTGGGTATCATTTGCGCATTACTACACAAGCCCCGCCTTTGTATACTGGACGAGCCCACAAGCGGGCTTGACCCTTTCATGCAGAGGGAATTTTTTGAAATATTAAAAGAGCGTCACAAGGCGGGCGCAACGGTCTTTCTCTCCTCGCACATTCTTTCCGAGGTGCAGCACAACTGCACCCGTGCCGCCGTTATCCGCGGGGGCAGCATTATTGCCTGTGACAGCGTAGAGGCTCTTTCCAAAACCAATGCAAAGCGTGTGCGCGTGCAGGGTGCGGTTGATATTTCTACGCTCCCCGACACCCGCGATATTCAGCAATCAGACAGCGGCATAAGCTTCCTGTACGGCGGCGACATCAATTTGCTTTTACAAACCCTCGCACAGCAGTCTGTGCGGGACTTATCCATAGATGAGCCTGATTTGGAAGAAATATTTATGCACTATTATGCGGACGGAGGTGCCGAAAAATGACGATTGTAAAACACGAACTGCATCAGAGCCGTATTTCCCTTGCGGTATGGACTTGTTCCATCGGATTTTTGTTGGCAGTTTGCCTGTTCCTGTTCCCTGAAATGAAAGGTGAAATGAACAGCGTCAGCGATATGTTTGCCTCTATGGGCGATTTTACCGCGGCGTTCGGTATGGATAAGGTGAGCTTTGGCACTCTGTTGGGCTTTTACGCGGTGGAATGTGGAAACATTTTGGGTCTCGGCGGCGCGTTTTTTGCCGCACTGTGCGGTGTTTCTGCACTTTCAAAGGAAGAAAAGGAGCACACGGCGGAATTTTTGCTCACGCACCCCGTCAGCCGTGTAAAGGTCGTCACCGAAAAGCTCCTTGCGGTGATTCTTCAAATTCTCATTTTAAACATTGCGGTTTACGGCATTTCTCTGTTGTGCGTAATATGTATCGACGAGCCCATACCGTGGAAAGAACTGAATCTTTTACACCTCGCCTATCTGCTTTTACAGTTGGAAATTGCGGGCATTTGCTTTTGTATTTCCGCATATCTGCGTCGCGGCAGTATCGGCACAGGGCTTGGCGTTGCAATCATGTTGTATTTTTTGAATATTGTTGCCAATCTCACAGACCGTGCGGAATTTTTAAAGTACATTACGCCGTTTGGCTATGCGGACGGCTCGGAAATCGTCAGTACGTCAAGCCTTGACACCGCGCTTGTACTGATAGGTACGGCGTATGCCCTAATCGCCGTCATCGTGGCATTTCGGCAATATGTGCAAAAGGATATTGCGTAAAAACAGACTGCAAACGAAAAAGACAGCCCAACAAGGCTGTCTTTTCACTTACTGCATGTTTGCGCCCGCAAAAAATATGCATATGCAATACAAACATCGCAAAAAGAAAACGGAACGCAAAAGCGTTCCGTTCTTTCTGGTTGCGGGGGTGGGACTTGAACCACACGACCTCCGGGTTATGAGCCCGACGAGCTACCAACTGCTCTACCCCGCGATATGGAATTGTGCGCTCTTTTGAGTGCCTAAGTATAATACTACAATCCTGCTTGGTTGTCAAGACTTTTTTATATATTTTAAAAAATCAAAGCAAAAACAAATGAAAACATTTACAACGTATATGGTGTGGGAACGTCCTCGCCTTATACACTGCGCACCGCAAGCGTTTTTTGGCACCCCCTGCGAGAATCGAACTCACATCTAATCCTTAGGAGGGATTTGTTCTATCCATTAAACTAAGGGGGCAAGTTTTTGCAAATGCAAGCGTTTATTATTCTACCAAAGTCCGTGGGCTTTGTCAATTCAAGCGTGTGTGCTTTTTGCAGGGAAACCTATGTTGGGTCATGGCGTTATGTATGGTTGTATGTATGTATGTATATAAATTTGGATTTGTATAACAAACCGTAGGGGCGGTCGACCTGTCAAGAGTAACATGGTATACAACTGTGTAAGGACATGGTATACACATTATGCCGTCGTTACAACCTTGAAATTTTACGGTTGAGCAGTTTGCCGGACAAGGTATCAAATTCCGCGATTTTGAAGTTTCGATAACAAACGATAAAGGAATCCCCATGGGGATTCGGGCGAAATTCAATGTATTCATTCACCATGGTTTCGCTTAAATACACCTGCCATTTGTCAAATCGGGCATATCCCCAACTGTTTACTTTAATCACATGGAATTGTCCGCCGTATTCGTACGGTGTTACTTCATCGGAGTAGGTTCTGCTACTCG
>JBJEPU010000049.1:0-2977 GCA_051881395.1 Candidatus Fimenecus sp. | reverse complement strand
CGCAGGTATGCCGTATATCAGCCCCTTCGGTACGGGCGTCAGCAAAATCGGCACGGATAACCGCACAACCGATACGGAGCTTCTTGACGATGAGAGCCTCAAAAAGGAAATTGTCCGCGTCACACCCCTTGCCGATTTACAGGCGAAGCTTTATAACCAAGAAATGGTGAAACACGAGTTTTTAGGCACGATCCGCCGCCAAAGGGCAACTTATGCGGACGGAACAACTGTTACCATTGATTTAGACAACAACACCTATGAGATAGGAGTTATGTAAATGCATACGCTCAAATATACTGTACCGGCAAAAAAATGGCGGGAAGCCTTACCTCTCGGCAACGGATATACGGGTATAATGCTTTATGGCTCGCCCCGAACAGAACGCCTTTGCTTTAATGACGGCACACTTTGGTCGGGATACCCGAAAAATTACGATAGTAAAGAAAGCCTTGAAAATCTTGAAAAGGCACGTCAACTGATTTTTGCGGGTAAAAACAGCGATGCAGACGCCCTTTGCGAAGAAAAACTAACAGGATTTTACAGCGAAGCCTTTATGCCGATGGGCGATATTCTTTTAAACTTCAAAGGGATAGACCGAAACGAGTATGTGCGGAGCCTTGATTTGTCAAAAGGCGTACATACCGTGCAGACAAACGGTTGTGTTGCCGAAGCATTTTGTTCCTACCCCGACAGAGTTTCGGCATATAGAGTTACGGCAAAAAAGCCTTTTTCGGTAAAGATACAGGCAAAATCCAAACTGCGCCACCGTGTAAGTACGGAGGAAAACTGCCTGTTTCTTCTCGGAAATGCGCCCGATTATGCCGCACCGAATTATTTGGTAAAAGAGCTTTATCCGATTCGCTATAACGAGCACAAGGGAATGGCATTCTGCTTAGGCGCGCAGGTAGAGACAAACGGCGATGTGCATTGCGGCAACAAAAGCGTAAAAATTAAAAACGCAACGGAGCTGACGCTTTATTTCGTGACCGCAACGGGCTTTTTAAGCTTTGATAAAATGCCTGAAACGGACAGAACCGCGGTGAAACAAAAATGCAAAACCGCGCTCAATGCAGCCATAAAGAATTATGACATCTTAAAATCCCGCCATATCGCGGATTTTTCCGCGCTTTACAATCAGCAGAGCGTTTCTTTTGATGTGCAAAGCGAAGAAACCGCAGACGCACTTTTGCAAGCCGTCAAAAACGGCGGCGATGAAAAATCTCTTTGTGAACTACTGTATAACTACGGCAAATATATGATAATTTCAGGCAGTCGAAAAGGCGGTCAGCCCTTGAATTTACAGGGGATTTGGAACAAATCCGTTCGCCCGCCGTGGAGCAGCAATTATACGGTGAATATCAACACAGAAATGAACTATTGGGGCGCATCTCGCGCAGGGCTGTCGGAATGTGTGGAACCGCTGCTTCAGATGGTATACGAAACTTTGCAAAACGGCAAAAAGACAGCCGAAATCAATTACGGCTGCCGTGGGTTTGCCTGCAATCACAATGTGGATTTGTGGCGCAAAACGCCGCCCGTAAAGGGGGATGCCAACTATATGTTTGCTCCGCTTTGCGGCGTGTGGCTTTCCAATGAAATCTATGCCCATTACCGAAACGGCTTTCTCGGTGCATACGAAGATAAAGTCAAAGAGATTGTAACCGAATCGGCACGGTTTGCCTGTGATTTTCTCGTTCTGCATAACGGGCAGTATGTAATTTGCCCCTCGCCGTCACCCGAAAATGTGTTTAAAAAGGACGGTAAAAACTGCAAATTGGATTATGCCTCGGCGTTTGATATGGGACTTGTCCGTCAGTCTTTAAAAAACGCGCTTGAACTGTCCGACGATGAAACTTTAAAAGCGGAAATTATAGAAAAAACGCCGCTTCTCTATCCGTTTAAAGCAGTGGAAAACGGCATGTGCGAATGGCATAAAGACTTTGAAACGCCCGAAAAAGGACACCGTCATTTTTCGCCGCTGTATGCGTTTTATCCCGGAAACAGTATTGGGTTTTATACGAATCAAGAACAGACCGAATGGGTAAGAAAATTGTTCAAATACAGAACGGATAATTCAACCCAATACATCGGCTGGTCGGCGGCGTGGGCGATTTGCCTTGCCGCAAGACTGCGTGACAGTAAAACGGTGCAGACGGTAATTCGCAGTATGCTTACCCATTCAGTATTTCAAAATTTGTTTTGTGTTCACCCGCCGTTTTATTTCCAAATTGACGGCAATCTCGGTTTTGTGGCAGGCATTAACGAAATGCTCATCACCTGCGAAAACGGAGAAATTGAGTTAATCCCCGCCTTGCCCGAAAACTTCGGAAAGTCGGGTGAAGTCAAAAATATGGTGGTAGGCGGCGCAAAAATCAGTTTCAAATGGCAAAACGGTTTGGTCACCGAAATCCAAAGCGATAAGCCCGTAACCGTCCTGAAAAAACATTTACAAAAGGCTGTGACGGTGGGGGAGAATATTACCGTTCGGGAGGCAACGTGATATGAAAAACGGGATAAAAGTGCTTTTATGTATTTTACTTGTGCTCGTGCTCTTGGGCGGCACGGCGGCGCTTACCGTAACTTTTTACGGTAAAACTTATGAAAGAGCAGAGGATACGGCGTTCACGGTTTTGCAGATAACCGATGCGCATATTCTCAACAACGCGAAAAAGGACACGAAGGCCTTTAAAACCATTACCGCAATGGTGGAAACCACGAAGCCCGATATGATTGTGGTGACGGGCGACATCACCAGTGAAAAAGAAAATTATACCGCCTTCAAGACCTTCTGCACCTTTATGGAGGAATTTCAAATTCCGTGGGCATTTACCTTTGGCAATCACGAAGGGCTTGACATAGCGTATGCCCCGAACGAGGTGTTAGACCCCGAAAAAATTGCCGATAAGCAGACTTTGAATGATTATCTGGAATCCCTCGAATACTGCATTTACGAACGGGGCGATGAAACAGTTGACGG
>JBJEPU010000048.1:0-16759 GCA_051881395.1 Candidatus Fimenecus sp. | reverse complement strand
CCCGCGCCCCCCCGCCGCAAGGCGCGATGTAAATTAACGGCGGGGTCAAGACCCCGCCCTACCCTGAAAATACATTTCGTGCGTAGGGAACGGTCTTGACCGTTCCGTAGAATTACATCAAAATCCACGGGCGGCCGAGGTCGACCGCCCCTACAATTAGATATACAAATCCAAATTTGTCATCCTGAACGAAGTGAAGGATCTCATATGTGAAGAAAATTATATCTGCAAGAGATTCTTCGCCGAACGGCGCAGAATGACAAAAGCGGCGGGGTTTTCGATCCCCGCCGCTTTTATTTCCCGTTCATTGCAAATAAAAAGAAAGAACCCCGATGCTTATGCATCGGGGATTTCGGGAAGTAGATATAAGACAAATCATCTGCCGCACTTGCTCACCACTTCAAATGCGGTTGATGGGAAAGGGGAGTAATCCTCTTTCGTTGTGTCTATATCATAACAGTGGATTATTGCAATCCGAGCACGAATTTATGAATAAATTGTTAACAATTTGGCAAAATTCGCATTTTTTTGCGCCGGATTTTCAGAAAAAAATGACCAATGCGCTGATTTTGCTTGACAGAAATTTTACCTTGTTGTATAATGACAAAGTATCTGGAAAAGTGAAAGGGAGGGAATAAGATGAGCCAGGTAAAGGTCAAGGACAATGAGTCTTTGGAAAGCGCGCTTCGCCGCTTTAAAAGACAAACCTCTCGTGACGGCGTAATTCAAGAAGTTCGTAAAAGAGAGCATTACGAAAAGCCTTCTGTGAAAAGAAAGAAAAAATCAGAAGCAGCTCGTAAAAGAAAGTATAAGTAAGAACAGGCGGGCAAATGTGCCCGCTTTTTCTTTTTGTGGTGTATGATGAAAAAGAACGATTTACTGATGCCGCGCTATCGCTTTAAAAGTGTGTTGGATGTGACACCTGCGGACTTGCAAAAAATGGGTGCGAAGGCGGTAGGCTTAGATATTGACAATACCTTAGCGCCCGACGGTACAATGAAATTTATCGACGGCGCAAAGGAATGGATTGACGCTATCCAAAGCGCAGGCTTTCCCGTCATGCTCATTTCCAACGGTACGATTTTGCGCGTAGCGCCGATTGCCAAAAAATTCGGGCTCCCGTATGTTTCACTGTCTATGAAGCCGTTTGCACATGGGCTTTTGCGCGCGGCAAAGCGTATGGGCGTGGATATTTCCGAACTTGCCATGCTTGGGGACCAACTGTTTTCCGACATCAAGGCGGCAAACCGCTGTGGGGCGATTGCGGTGCGCATTGACCCCATTCCGATGAAAAGTCTGTATCCGACTTATTATGCATGGAAAGAAAAACGCGAACAGCCGATTTTGGCAGAGTTTGAAAAATTACACGGGTACGGTGTTTATGATGATTAACAGATTACAAAATGCAATCCGCGAACAGGCGGCGTTTGACGGCGCACTGATTGTGTCGCCCGAAAACCGCTTTTATTTTACGGGCTTTCCGTCCAGCGACGGTTTTTTGCTGGTGAGTAAAGACCGCGCGGTCTTTATTACCGACGGACGGTATATTGAGGCGGCGCAAAATACGGTCAAAAACTGCGAGGTTGTGCTGATGACCACGGCGGCAACGCAGATTTTTGAGATTTTTGCCGAAATGCAGGTGTCGCGCGTGGCGGTGGAAGCGGGCAGAATGACGCTTGCGCAATATCAAAAATACGCCGCGGCGCTGGAACCGATGGCATTGCTTGCCGACAGCACGCTCGACAGTATTATCTGTGCTCTGCGTGCGGTGAAACAGCCGTTTGAAGTCGAAAAAATCCAGGTGGCGCAGAAAATTGCCGAGGACGCGTTTTCGTATATTTGCACCTTTATAAAGCCCGGTAAAACCGAGTGCGAGGTCTCGTTGGCGCTCGATTATTATATGCTTTCCCACGGTGCCGAGGCGCTTTCGTTTGAAACGATTGCCGTCAGCGGTGCGAAAACCTCGATGCCGCACGGTGTACCGGGGGAAAATGTCATTCAAACGGGCGATTTTGTCACGATGGATTTCGGCGCGGTGGTCGGCGGCTATCACAGCGATATGACGCGCACCGTGGCGGTCGGTTCCGTTACGCAAAAGCAAAAAGAGGTGTACGAAACCGTTTTGCGCGCACAAAAAGCGGTGATGGGCGCGCTTCGTCCGGGGCTTTCCTGCGCGGCGGCGGATAAAATTGCGCGCGATGTAATTACAGACGCAGGCTACGGTGCGTATTTTACCCATTCCACCGGGCACGGTGTCGGCGTGGAAATCCACGAATACCCCTCGCTTGCCCCGCGCGGGGAGAGCGTTTTAACCGTCGGCAATGTGGTGACCGACGAGCCGGGCATTTATCTGCCCGGCGAATTCGGCGTGCGTATAGAAGATATGGCGCTCATTACCGAAAACGGGTGCAAAAATTTAACCGCCGCACCGAAAGAACTGATAATTCTTTAAAAAAGGCTTGAAAAATGCATAGCAATCATATAAAATAGAGACAATAAACTGTGCCTGTCTGCATTTCGTTTGCGCGGGCTTAAAAACGGAGGATAAAAAATTATGATTTCAGCAGGTGATTTCAGAAACGGCGTCACATTTGAAGAAGAAGGTCAGGTTTTGCAGGTTATCGAGTTCCAGCACGTGAAACCCGGCAAAGGCGCTGCGTTTGTCCGCACCAAGACCAAAAATGTCATTACAGGTGCCGTGGTTGAAAAAAGCTATAACCCGACCGCAAAATTCCCCACCGCGTTCATTGAGAGAAAGGATATGGAATATTCCTACAACGACGGGGAACTCTATTATTTCATGGACCCCGAATCATACGAGCTTGTGCCGATTAACGAAAGCGACCTTTCCGACAACTTCAAGTTCGTCAAAGAGAACATGACCTGCAAGGTGTTGTCTTACAAGGGTAAGGTTTTCGGCGTAGAACCCCCGACTTTCGTGACTTTACAGGTTACCAAAACCGACCCCGGCTTTAAGGGTGACACCGCGACCAACGCAACAAAACCCGCCACGCTCGAAACCGGCGCGGAAATCAAAGTGCCGCTGTTCATTGACGAGGGTGAAATGATTAACGTGGACACCAGAACCGGCGAGTATATGTCCCGTGCTTAAATTATAAATTAGGAGGAAACGAAAATGACTGTTACCGAAAAGGCTGCATATCTGCGCGGCTTGTTTGAGGGCTTGGACCTCGATGATGACAAGGACACCACCAAACTGTTCAAAGCGATGCTCGATGTGATTGACGATTTGGCGCTGACCGTTTCCGATTTGGAGGACGAGTTGGCACTGCTTACCGAGCAGGTAGACGCTGTCGACGAGGATTTGGACGATTTGGAGCAGTTCGTTTACGAAGAGGATTTTGACGATGATTGCTGCTGTGAGGACGACGATGTTTACGAAGTCGATTGCCCCGCTTGCGGCGAAACCGTCTACTTTGACGGCGAAGACATCGACGCGGGCTTTGCGGCTTGCCCCGCCTGCGGCGAAAAATTGGAATTTGAACTCGACGGCTGTGACTGCGGTTGCTGCGGTGAGGACGAAGACGACGCCGAATAATTTCAAACGGATATAATATGTATTCCCGCGGATTTTCCGAAAAGAAATCCGCGGGAATTTTTTTGTTGTGGTATGCTTTTTTGGCGGCGGTTTTATAAAAACAATGCGCAGCCTTTCCCAAATCCACGAAAAAACATAGTGGAATAAATTGGGGTTTGTCTATCCAATCGTAGGGGCGGGTTTCCACGCCCGCCCGTAAATTTCGTTGTAATTTCGCGGAACGGTCAAGACCGTTCCCTATGTGCACGAAATGCATTTTCAGGGTAGGGCGGGGGCTTGAATTACTCGCCTGCCGGCTCAGGCAGCGCTTCTGCTCATTTCATTCGCAGAGGTGTCCACCGGACACCCGCGCCCCCCGCCGCGGGGTTCGATGTGAATTGACGGCGGGGGCAAGCCCCCGCCCTACCAATAAACCAATTTGCATTGCGAAAAATTTACGGGTCGTCGAGACGCCGACCCCTACGCACAAAGTGTAATGCGTTCGACCTCCACAAACCCCAATTTGTCATCCTGCGCGTAGCGAATGATCTCGAAAACCACAAAATAAAAATGCACAAAACGAGATTCTTCGCCGAACGGCTCGGAATGACAACCGTGCGGGCAAAAATCTGCCCCCTACGTACAAAACAAATCTTATTCTTTGTCCTCGTCTGACATTCCGCTTTTTAATTTTTTGCGAATTTCTCGGATTTCCGGCGGCAAATCCTCGTCGGGCATTTGGTTCGGCACCTCGGTGGTGCCTGCGGCTTTGGCGGTTTCGTAATACCAGCATTTAAAATTGACCGTATCCAAGGTTTCCTGCAATTCCGCCATTTGTTTTTCCACCTCGGCTTTACGCTTTTGGAACAACGCAAGCCGTTCGTCAATCGTTTCGTCACCCTGCATACACAAATGGATAAACGAACGAATATCCTTAATCTGCATACCCGTCTTTTTCAGGCATGAAATGATTTTCAGCCACTCGTAATCGCTGTCCCCAAACACGCGAATACCGCCCTCGGAGCGCTCCACAAACGGCAGTAACCCCTCTTTTTCGTAATAGCGCAAGGTGGAGGGCGCAACGCCCAATTTTTTTGCCATTTCCCCGACGGTATAGTGCATTTTTCATTCCTCCGAAAAAATTTAAAAAAAACCTCTTGACTTAAAGTTAACTTTAAGTTGTAGTATTTAACTTGTAAAGATTATACAGCGTATTTTCGGTGCAGTCAAGGAGGAATTTTTATGAAAATCCCCGCAGAATTTCAGACTCCGTTTCCCGTTGGAGAGAAAAACGACGCATTCGCCGCTTATTTTGACGGGCAAAGTTATTTACATATGCTTTCGACAGAGCAGGTCGGCATGGCAAATGTAACCTTTGCACCTGCCTGCCGCAACCATTGGCATATCCATAAATCCGCAAGCGGCGGCGGGCAGATTTTGCTTGTCACCGCAGGCAGGGGTTGGTATCAGGCGTGGGGCGAGCCCGCGCGGGAACTGCGCCCCGGTGATGTTGTAAACATTCCCGCCAATGTGAAGCATTGGCACGGTGCGGCGGCAGACGCTTGGTTTCAGCACATTGCGGTGGAAGTCCCCGGAGAAAACTGCCGAACGGAATGGTGCGAGCCACTCAGCGAAACCGAATACAAAAATCTGTAAAGGAGAAAGTATATATGGAAAAAGTAACCGCAGGCAGAGATGCGCTCGGCGAATTTGCGCCGAAATTTGCACAGTTAAATGACGATGTGCTGTTCGGCGAGGTTTGGTCGAGAGAAGAACAACTGTCCGCACGGGACAGAAGTATTGTAACTATAACGGCACTGATGGCGAGCGGCGTTTTAGACAGTTCGTTGCAGCATCATTTGCAAAATGCCAAAAATCAAGGTGTCACCCAAATGGAAATTGCCGAAATTTTAACACACGCCGCCTTTTATGCTGGCTGGCCGAAGGCGTGGGCGGCATTCCGTATGGCAAAAGAAATTTGGAGCGAATAACAGGAGGTTTTAGAATGGATTACACAACTTTATCCAACGGCGTCAAAATGCCGATGCTCGGCTACGGCGTGTATCAGGTAACAAAAGAGGAATGCGAACGCTGTGTGCTGGACGCATTGGCGGTTGGCTACCGCGCGATTGACACGGCGCAAAGTTATTTTAACGAAGAAGAAGTGGGCAATGCCTTACAAAAATCGGGCATTCCCCGCGAGGAGATTTTCTTAACCTCCAAGGTTTGGATTGAGCACTATGGCTATGAAAACTGTAAAAAATCGGTGGAAGATTCTTTGCGGAAGCTGAAAACCAATTATATTGATTTAATGCTTTTGCATCAGCCTTTCAGCGATACTTACGGCGCATGGCGTGCGCTTGAAGAGTTGTATGAGGCAGGAAAAATCCGTGCCATCGGGATTTCCAACTTCTCCCCCGACCGTATGGTGGATATTGCGTCCTTTGCGCATATTCGTCCGATGGTCAATCAAATCGAAATCCACCCGCACAATCAGCAAATCGCCGCCAAGGAATGGAATAAAAAATACGGCTTGCAGATAGAGGCATGGGCGCCTTTCGGCGAGGGCAGAGGCGGTATGTTCGACTTACCGGAACTGAAAGCCATCGGCAAAAAATACGGCAAAACGGTGGCACAGGTCATTTTGCGCTGGCATTTGCAAAGCGGTGTTGTTGTGATTCCAAAATCGACGCACAAAGAAAGAATGGAAGAAAACTTCCAGGTGTTTGATTTCACGCTTACCGACGAGGATATGCAAGCCATTGCCGCGCTCGACCAAAATACAAGTGCGTTTTTCTCGCACCAAGACCCCGCTATGGTGGAGTGGTTTGTGCAAATGGTGGAAGAACGCAAGCAAAGAGCCTAAAAACAATATAAGGAGTGTTATTTATGTTCGGAGAATTTACCTATTGCAATCCCACAAAGCTGTATTTCGGGAAAACCGCTTTAAACGGCTTAAACGAGGAATTGCCGAAATACGGAAACACCGTACTGCTTTGCTACGGCGGTGGGTCAATAAAGAAAAACGGGATTTATGACAAGGTTGTTGCCATTTTAAAAGCAAACGGCAAAACGATTATTGAGGACGCAGGCGTAATGCCCAACCCGACGGCGGAAAAACTGTTCGAGGGCTGTGCGCTGGCACGCGAAAACCGTGTGGATTTGATTTTGGCAGTAGGCGGCGGCAGTGTTTGTGACTATGCAAAAGCCGTTTCCGTTTCGGCGCACTGCAACGAAAATCCGTGGGACAAATACTATTTGCGTATGGAAGACCCGGACAACGAAATCATCCCCGTGGGCTGTGTGCTGACGATGGTGGGCACAGGCAGTGAAATGAACGGCGGCTCGGTGATTACCAATCACGCGCAAAAATTAAAAATCGGGCATGTGTTCGGCGAAAATGTATTCCCGAAATTTTCGGTGCTCAACCCCGAATTTACCTTAACCTTGCCGAAATATCAAATGGTATCGGGGATTTTCGATATTATGTCGCACATTTTGGAGCAGTATTTTTCGGGTGAGGACGATAACACCTCGGACTATATTATGGAAGGACTTTTGCGGTCGCTTATCCATTCCTCAAAAATCGCTGTGGAAAATCCCAACGATTACGAGGCACGCAGTAATATTATGTGGATTGCAACATGGGCGCTCAATACCCTTGTTGCAAAAGGCAAAGCAACCGATTGGATGGTGCATATGATTGGGCAGTCTGTCGGCGCATATACAGACGCCACACACGGTATGACGCTCGCGGCGATTTCCATTCCCTATTACAAGCATATTTTGCCTTACGGCTTGCAAAAATTCAAACGGTATGCTGTCAATGTTTGGAATATCAATCCCGACGGCAAGAGCGACACGGAAACAGCCCTGCAAGGGCTTGATGCCATGGAAAACTATATGCGTTCCCTCGGACTTGTGATGAATGTGCAAGAACTCGGTGTGCGCGAAGATATGCTGGACGGCATTGCAGACGGCTCGTTCGTTATGGAGGGTGGCTACAAGGTGCTCGGCCACGATGAAATTGTGGAAATTTTAAAAGAAAGTATGCGGGTTGAAAAATGAAAAAAGTATTGATTATCTCGTCAAGTCCCCGAAAGGGCGGCAATTCCGACCTGCTTTGCGACCGTTTTCAAGCGGGTGCAGAAAGTGCAGGGCATAGTGTTGAAAAAATATTCTTAAAAAATTACAATATCGGCTACTGCCGCGGGTGCGGCGTGTGCAACACCACCCACAAATGCGTGCAGGCGGACGATATGGCGGCACTGCTTGATAAGATGGTACAGGCAGATGTGATTGTACTTGCCACGCCCGTGTATTTTTACTCGATGGACGGGCAACTGAAAACCTTTATTGACCGCACCGTTCCCCGTTACACGGAAATTGCAAACAAGGATTTTTATTACATACTGACTGCCGCCGATACGGACAGGGAAAGCCTTGCCCGCACCATAGAGGGCTTGCGCGGGTTTACCTTGGATTGCCTGCCGAATGCAAACGAAGCGGGCATCATTTACGGCACGGGCGCGTGGCAAATCGGCGAAATCAAGGCGACCAAAGCCTACACCGAAGCTTTCGAAATGGGCAAGTGCGTATAATGCAAAAAACCATTGAAAAAGAGCAAGACTTTTCAAAAGTCCTGCTCTTTTTTGCGTTTGGTAGGTATAGATTTGTGAGAAAAAACCGCTTTTGTTACTGTTTTGCGCCGCAAACACTGCAAGTGTACCCGACAATCACGGTTTCGTCATACGCCGCCTTATCCACAACCCATTCGTCGGTTGTGTAGGTTTCCGTGTCGCTTACCGATTTATATTGATTACGAAAAGCCCTTATGGGGTCTCCGCTGTAACTCGGCGTGTGCACGCTGTCAAAATGCGCATAATACAAATCAAGGCTTGCAAATCTTTCATAGCACACGGCGCATTCATATTTTGTAACCGGTTGCTGATGCTCCACTGCCTCGTAATGCCCGACTTCGTCGTGATGCACGGTTTCGGTTAAGGCAACCCAACTGTGCCCGTTTGCACAGGGGTCGGTATTTACGCTCCCGCCCGAAGGAGCACCGCCTTGCGGCGGTTGTGCCGCAGGGGAGGTGGAAGGCGTACTCCCGACAGGTGCATTTGTGCCGGTACCCGTACCGCTCGGATTACTCGGACTGCCGCCTTGCGCGGCGTTGACAATCCCTGTATTGCTGTCGGCGGGGGTGTTCGCGTCGGTTTTATCGTCGGCAGAGAAAATGTTGCTGAATAAACTGCCGATTTTGCTTTTCTCGGTCGACGCGGTGGGTATCGGTTCGCCGTTTTCGTCTGTGGGCGCCGTTTCCGCATAGGCGCCGCTTTCGGGAGAAGCGACGGGCAGATTGTTTTTCGCTTGTGAATGCCGAAAGAGCCCCACGCCGAGCGACACCGCTGCCACAGCGCAAAGCGCAATACTTGTGAGGAGAACAGTTGTTTTATTCGGTTTTTTCCATTGCCTTGTCGGGCGCAGCTCGTCTACCGATACAGCGGACGGCTCGGTTATGCGCTCCATACAGTAGGGGCAAAACTGCATTTCCGGCGGCAACTCCTTGCCACAGTGCGGGCAATGCAAAATATCCATAGGTATCACCGATTACAGTATAGTCGAATATACGGGAAAAAGCAAGAAAGACCTTGCAAAATACAAGGTCTTTCTTGCAATGGGGATTGCGATATCACTCTGTATAAACTTGGTAATTGAAAGAAGTGCATACTATATTACGATTTTTCAACCGCCAAGAAGAGTAAGTTTCATCTACTGCTTTTAGAACAAACCGCTATATGCTACTTGCATATTAAATGCAGTACCTATTTCTCTATCTATATTAAATTCGGTTGCTTCCTCGGACTTGATATTCACCTTACAAGAAAAAGAGCCTTCTTTTGTATACCGAGGTCTATTTAACTTGTCCGGATAAAACTCGCCCGAAACTTCAATATCAAAGCAGTATTCTTCGCCAACGCGCGGGTCAACATAAATGGTATAATTTTTGAAAACTTCAGGAATCAATGTCCCGAAAGGTTCAGATGTGCTACCCCATGTCCAACCAAGGTCACTGAAAACGGCAACTGCTCTCTTTGATATAGCCGGGATTTCAACGGGTATCATTTCGCCCGAATTATCCGAAAGACATACGATTTGATTGTTTTCTATAATAATTTCATAGCCGCATACTTTAGGCCGCCCGAATAAGGGAACTTCAACTTCGTATTCGCTTGTGCTTTGACTATGTTGCCACTTCTCGTCTTGTGGGGCTAATGAATAGTAGTACCAAGTATCGTATATTATCTGACCGTTAGCAAATTTGCTAGTATATGCCATAAAAATATCTGCATTTTCATCTTTTGTTTCAGCCGAAACATTTTCAAAAGTTTTACCTTCTAACATTAGGGCTATTTCCTGTGCATATTTTTTATTTTTTACTGTTAAAATTCCCAATGCACAGCAAACGACAATCGCTATAAATAGGATGATTGCAACAACAGTAATGCAAACTTTTTTTGTCGGTTTTTTAGACTTTGTTTTTCCTTTTTCAGGGGTTTCCGTAACCGAATTTGTCGCGGTGGTTGCATTGCCGCATTCCGGACATTGCAACAATTCATCATGCATTTCCGCTCCGCATTTTTGACAGAATTTCATAGGGCGTTTTTCCTTTCTCTTCGTTGTATTTTCTTCCATAATTATTTCACTCTCCTGTGTTTTCCTTTTTACCGAAAATCTTACTTAATGCAAAAAATACAGCCCAAAGAAATCCGATTCCCGGCAACAACTTACCGAAACGAATGCTGTCAGTAAATATAAACAAACCCAACACAAAGAATTCCAGGATTAATGTAATCGTCATACCCCATGCCGCTATTTTAGCCATATCGTTGCACCTACTTTCCTCTTAAACTAAACTTTGTTATTTTTATTTAATCCTCTACTCTTTCAAGATAGTAATAAATTCCGTTTTTATCTGACACTACACACATATTGTCATCAGGTGTGTAATACACGCTCATACTTCCGCCTTTATCAAATGTGACATTATAAACATAAAACTCACCGTCTCTTTTTTCATAATTCCATTTCCCATTATAAAATTCAAGACCATAAGCGTTGGAAGAAGAATTTGTTTTTGCTTGTACTAAGCAAGAATTTCCCTCATAAAATGTCAGATAATATGTATAAGGTAATGACGGATTTGATATCCTGCTTTCTGTGCTTGGGTTGTAAGCGTGGGAAAAACAATAACTGCCAATAACCTTATAAGCCGTATCTGTTGTTGCTCCGGATTCATTATCCTTTGCATTACCGGAATAACGGGTATAAAAACTTGCTATCCCGCTGTCTGATATTGTATAACAAACATCGTCATCAATGCCGTAATACACAGAATCCTGGTTGTCATCCCACTTAATAATATACATCTTCGATTGTTCATTTGCTTCTTTAAATTCCCATGTTATATCAAATGTTGCAAATCCGGGTGACCCTGATGTCTTAACTGTCATATTTCCTGTTCCATCGGCTTCGAAATTCAAATGACTGATATAAGGAAGTGACAGTGAAACTGTAGTTTTTGCGTTATTATCATATGATTTTGAATAGTCGAAACTGCCTACAATAGGTTCTTTTGCATATTTATCTGAACTGTTTGCAGAATTATTTCCGGTTGTCGATTTCGCACCGGATTCCTTATTCGATGCATTTTCGGTTGTAGTAGATGTATTCGTGGAATTTACAGATTTATTCATATTTACCAACGGAGACGGTAATACCAATGATATTATGATACCTGCTAACGCAACATACCCTAAAACAAAAGAAAACCTATAATCTTTATTCTTTGATTTTAATTCTTTTTGCAAAACTTTTTGATTTGCACGGCGTGTTTTCTTATCTGTCGCTTCATTTTCCGAAATAAAGTGCTTTCGTACTTTTGTATTCGGAAATACCGCTATTACCTCGGCAATCAAACACAAAACAGCACCCAACCAACCGTTGATAAAAACAAAACTGACAATTCCTAACAAAAGAACAACAATGGCTATAATATTTGTGATCTTTGTATGTTTGATTAAATCTAACAACGCTTTATTTGTTTCTGACGAATTTTCGTCAGCGGTTTGTTCAATAGAACAATCGCAACCGATAGTTTCATCAACGTTTCTTTTCCCGAATTTTTTGCCAAATTTCATAATTTTTCTCCTCTTTCTTTATTGGGAATCCCGTCATAGCAAATGGCTTATATAATTTTACTGCTTTTTGCAATAAAATTTAAAGTAGGTGATTGTATGTTCGAAATCCGAAACCAACAAAAATCCAACAAAACCATTCGTATGCGAACGAACTGATTGACCGATAGCGCCTCTGATATTTTTTTATTTTAATGCACACCACTTTGTCCAACAATTACATGATGAGTTTGCCTGCTTTCCAGAATTGTTTGCCCAACCGCTGCTTTTACAATAACATTTGCCTTGTGCCATTGCGCTTTCACACTCAACACGCTGTCCAAACACATCTGCCGTTCTACTACCTCCCCAATAATCGCAGGTAGCACAGTTTTTAAATGATGACGAATATTGCTGTGACATAATTTTTCCCCTCTTCTTTCTTTCGTAATTTTCTTCATCATACCACATTATATTACAAATTACAACTAAAATTTACTTGCAAAATAACATATATATTTACTTGTATAATTCCACCGTAAAATGCAATACAATTTAAAGTACAGAGGTGATTGCATGTTTGAAATCCGAAACCAACAAAAATCCAACAAGACCATTCGTATGCCGAACGAACTGATTGACCGATTACAGAAAATTGCCGACCAAAACAATATTTCGTTTAATCAATTAGTCGTGCAGTGTTGCGAATACGCGCTGAACGAAATGTTAGGTGCCGAACAATAAAACAAACGACCACCCTTCCGTATTGTAACGGAAAGGCGGTCGTTTTGTACTATGCGGGTTGCATAGAATTTTCAATTTTTACAGAGATTTTTTTAATTCTGCGGCGCTTGCATATCGCTTTTGCGGGTCGAGCTGAATACATTTTTCAATGACTTTTGAAAGTTTCCCTTGGTACATTTTCTTGGAGGGGTGCTCGCCGGTGAGCATTACATTCATCAACACCCCGACGGCAAAAATATCCGAGCGCGCGTCGGTTTGCGCAAGCCCCAACTGCTCGGGCGCGGCGTACCCTCTCGTGCCGATGATTTTCGTGTCGCCCGACTGCCCGATTTTATAAAGCCGCGCGGCGTCAAAGTCCATCAGCTTTACCGTGCCGCGGTCGGTAATCATCACATTTTCGGGTTTAATGTCGCGGTGCACAATGCCGCGGTTGTGCAAAACGGTCAACGCGTCGCAAACACTTTTGATTACGGTCTTTACGCCCCGTTCGTTGTAAAGCCCGCGCATTAACAGGTCGGCAACAGTCGCACCGCGGACATATTCCTCCAATACCGTGATTTGCGGTTCTTCCCCGAACACCTCATACACGGCGGGCAGATTTCGAAAGTCCGTTGCGCGCAGAATTTTGTAAACCTCCGCGTTGCCGCGGCATTTGCGGCAGACCAATTTCTTTTGCAGGACTTTGTGCCGCAGTAAAACAATGGATTTGTCCTCTGTTTGTTTCAGAACTTTAACAACCGTGTACTGTTCTTTCAAAATTTCTTCTGCCGACTGCACCGAAATCCCCCCTTGCCAACTTTTGTATTTTTCATTATACTATACAATGTGTAAAAAAGGAAGTGAGAAAACCGTATGCTGGAAAAATCAACCGATGAAATGCTCGGTGAATTGCTGAAAGCAAACAATATCGAACAATATATGAAAGAGAACGAAGCGTATTTTGTGGACTTGTCGGTTGCGGCGTTTTTAAGTGAATATATCACGCAAAAAGGGCTGAAAAAATCCGCCGTGATTAAAGATGCCGAAATCAGCGAAATTTTCGGCTTTCAGGTGCTGTCCGGCACACGCAATCCGTCGCGCAATACGCTTTTGAGCCTTTGTATCGGCGCCAAAATGACCGTGGACGAGGTACAGGCAACTCTGAAAGTGGCGGGCTTTGCGCCGCTGTACCCGAAGCACAAACGCGACAGCATTATCTTGCTGGGCATTGCCAACGGCAAAAGTGTGTGCGACATCAACAACGAATTGTACGAACACGGCGAAGAAACCCTGTAAAATTTCGGAAAATGCTTGACTTTCCAAAATTCGTTTGGTATAATCATAAACCGCTGTAAAATAATTTTTTTGGTTTTACGGCTCCTTCCCACGGGGAATGCCCGTGGGCGAAAGTCCATAAGGAGGTGCAAAAGGAATGTCCAAGTATGAAGCAGTGTTGGTTCTCTCCGTGAAAAACGGTGACGAAGCAACCCAAAGCCTGCAAGAAAAATTCAAGGCTTTGATTGAAGCAAACGGCACTCTCGAAAGCGTTGATGAGTGGGGCAAAAGAAAGCTCGCTTACGAAATCAACGATGAAGCCGAGGGGCACTATGTAATCTTCAATTTCGACAGCGAGCCCGCTTTCCCGGCGGAGTTTGAGCGCGTAGCCGGCATTACCGACGGCGTACTGCGTACACTCGTTGTGAAGAACTGAGGCGGAGGGTTAGAATATGCTCAACTGTGCAATTATCATGGGCAGATTGACTGCCGACCCCGAGCTTCGCACGACAGGCAACGGCACTTCGGTGACGTCGTTTTCCGTCGCGGTGGACCGCGCCTATGCGCGCCAGGGCGAGGAAAGACAGACCGATTTCATCAATGTGGTTGCTTGGCGGCAAACAGCGGAATTCGTGACACGGTATTTCCGCAAAGGTTCTATGATTGCGATTCAAGGCTCGATTCAGACCCGCAATTATGAGGACAAAAACGGCAACAAACGCACGGCGGTTGAAATCGTCGCAGACCGTGCATCGTTCTGCGGCAGCAAGGCGGAAACCGGCACAGCCGGCGCCGCACCCGCAGCACGCCCCGCGCCCGCATACCAGGGCGGCAACGCCGACGGCTTCTCGGTACTCCCGACAAGCGACGACGACGCGTTCCCCTTCGGCAATACGGATGATGATGACGGCTTGCCGTTTTAAGTTTTGATTGATTTTTTAAGGAGGATTACAAATGGCTTACGATAAACCGCAAGGCGGCCGCCCGCAGAACCGCAAACGCAAAAAAGTTTGCTCCTTCTGCGTGGAAAAGGTCGACAAGATTGATTACAAAGATGCAGCAAAGCTGCGCCGCTATACCTCTGAACGCGCAAAGATTTTACCCCGCCGCGTCACCGGCACTTGCGCCTATCATCAGAGAGAGCTTACTACGGCTATCAAACGCGCGCGTGCAATCGCCATTTTGCCGTACACGGCGGACTGATTTTTCTGTGGCTTAAACGCACAGAATTCGGCTTGCCTGAATGAAACAAAATAGAAAAGGGCGGCTTTCAAAGCCGCCTTTTTTTCTAAAATTGCATATTTTTACATATAAAATTGAAATTTTGCATAAAACCTGCATAATTTGTGCGAATATATGCATAATTATTCCGACGGTTTCCACAAATATGCAGTTTTTATGAATAAATATACAAAAAATACTTGATTTTATGCGAAAAGCGTGTATAATTGCCTTGTAATCAAAAGAACATACAAATCGGAGGGTTTTCCATGAATAAGAAAGACATTAAAAAGGTTGTTTTGGCATATTCAGGCGGGCTTGATACTTCCATCATCATCCCGTGGCTGAAAGAGAATTATAACAACTGCGAGGTTATCGCCGTTTCGGGCGATGTGGGGCAGGGCACAGAGCTTGACGGTTTGGAAGAAAAAGCAATCAAAACGGGCGCTTCCAAACTCTATGTGCTCGACCTGAAAAAGGAATATGTGGAGGAGTACATTTGGCCGTGCTTAAAAGCAGGCGCGGATTACGAAACCTACCTTTTGGGCACTTCCCACGCGCGTCCCTGCATTGCAAAAGGCCTTGCGGAAATCGCCAAAAAAGAGGGTGCAGACGCGATTTGCCACGGTTGCACCGGCAAGGGCAACGACCAGGTGCGTTTTGAACTGACCTTAAAGGCTTTTGCCCCCGAAATGGAAATTATCGCTCCGTGGCGGGAGTGGAATATTAAATCCCGTGAAGAGGAAATCGAGTACGCCGAGGCACACAACATTCCGTTGAAAATTAACCGTGAAACCAACTATTCCAAAGATAAAAATGTGTGGCATCTCTCCCACGAGGGCCTGGATTTGGAGGACCCCGCCAACGAGCCGCAGTACCAAAAAGAGGGCTTCTTGGAATTGGGCGTTGCGCCCGAGCAGGCACCCGATAAGCCCACTTATGTTACAATTCATTTTGAAAAGGGCGTGCCCACCGCTTTGGATGGCGCAGAAATGGACGGCCTTTCAATCGTCGAAAAACTCAACGAGCTGGGCGGCGCAAACGGTATCGGACTTCTCGACATCGTCGAAAACCGTCTTGTCGGTATGAAGTCGAGAGGCGTTTATGAAACCCCCGGCGGCACAATCCTTTACAAAGCGCACGAACTTTTGGAAATGATTACACTGGATAAAGAAACCCAGCACTACAAAAAATTGGTTTCCCAGAAATTCGGCGAAATCGTATATAACGGTCAGTGGTTTACACCCCTTCGTGAGGCGCTTTCCGCATTTGTTGACAAAACGCAGGAAACCGTTACAGGCGATGTAAAGGTAAAACTTTACAAAGGCAATGTAATGAACGCGGGTATCACTTCACCTTACACGCTGTATGATGAAAATGTGGCGTCTTTCGGTGAGGACGGCGGCGCATACAATCAAGCAGACTCCGCAGGCTTTATCAATCTCTTCGGTCTGCCCATTAAGGTGAAGGCTTTGCTTGACCAGCAGAGAGAGCAAAACAAGTAATTTTGTCCTATTTTCCGATATACTTCGTTTGTTTCGCTCGCGGTATATGCATACAGCATCGCTCACAAACATTGTCTATCGAAAAATATTTACAAAATTACAATTCTTAAGATTTTATTTTGCCCCCTCTGACGAGGGGGCTGGCGCGCGAAGCGTGACTGGGGGAGAGATTTGTGAAAAGTCTTTCAACTTACAGGAAACGCCGACTCGTCATCCCGCAAAATACATCTAAGACCTATGGGCGGCCGAGGTCGTCCGCCCCTAGGGTAACGGTAATAATCCGAACCACGGTTTCTCGTGGCGGATTTGCCCTTACT
>JBJEPU010000047.1:0-3043 GCA_051881395.1 Candidatus Fimenecus sp. | reverse complement strand
GCCGAGGTCGTTCCCCCCTACCCCAAGAAAGGATATATACAATATAAACCAACAAAAAATTGACCGTATCAACTTTTTGGCGAAAAAAAGCAAAACCCCCGAGGGGTTAACCGATGCCGAGCGCGCCGAACAACACGCCTTACGGCAGGAATATCTCGCGGGATTTCGCCGCAATTTGCACGCACAACTTGACAATATTTACCTTGTCGATGAAAACGGCAACAAGCGAAAATTGGAGAAAAAGCAATGAGTGAAACCGTAAAATGCGGCAAATACCGCCACTTTAAAGGCAACGAATACGAGGTTTTGGGCACGGCAACCCATTCCGAAACCTTGGAAGAATTGGTTGTGTACCGTGCGCTCTACGGCGAGGGCAAACTGTGGGTGCGGCCCGTTTCGATGTGGAACGAAACCGTCGAAAAGGACGGAAAAATCGTAAAACGTTTTGAATTTATCGGCAATAACACAAAATAAGCCGAAATAAACTTGACGAAACCGCTATATATCGTGTAAAATATATAGCGGTAATTTTTTGCAATTTTGAATTTACAGAAAAAGGATGCATTTACGCTATGGCTAAAAAAGCGGAGTACACCGAAGAAAGCATATCCCAATTAAAGGGCGCAGACCGCGTCCGCAAACGCCCCGCCGTCATTTTCGGATCGGACGGTATTGACGGCTGTCAGCACGCGGTGTTTGAAATTCTCTCGAATTCCATCGACGAGGCGCGCGAGGGGCACGGCGACAAAATTATTGTCACACGCTATTTGGACAAATCCATTGAGGTGCAGGACTTCGGCCGCGGCATTCCGATGGACTATAACGAAAACGAACAGCGCTACAACTGGGAATTGGTATTCTGCGAACTGTACGCGGGCGGCAAATACAATACCAATAACGGCGGCAGTTACGAGTATTCGTTGGGGTTAAACGGCTTGGGCCTTTGCTCCACGCAGTATGCGTCGGAATATATGGAGGCGGAAATCCACAAAAACGGCACGCGATATTTGATGCACTTTAAAGAGGGCAACCCCGACGGTGATTTGGTGAAAGAGCCGTACAACAAGCGCGATACAGGCTCGCGCATTCATTGGAAGCCCGATTTAAAGGTGTTTACCGATATTGACATTCCGCTTTCCTATTATCAGGAAACCATGAAACGCCAAGCGGTTGTAAACGAAGGTGTGCGCTTTATTTTGAAAGACCAAGTAAGCGGCAACACCTTTGACACGTACGAATACCTTTACGAAAACGGCATTGTCGATTATGTCAAGGAATTTGCCGCTGAGGACGAGATTTTCTCCTCTGTGCAGTTTTGGCAGACTGAGCGCAAAGGCCGTGACCGCGCGGACAAGCCCGAATACAAGGTCAAAATCAACGCCGCACTGTGCTTTTCCAACAAAAAGCAGTTGAAAGAGTATTACCACAATTCCAGTTTTTTGGAGCACGGCGGCGCGCCCGAAAAAGCGGTTCGCAGTGCGTTTGTGTCGCAGATTGATGCCTATTTAAAGGCGAACAGCAAGTATTTAAAAACCGACAGTAAAATCAATTTTCAGGATATTGAGGATTGCCTGATTTTGGTGATTTCCTCGTTCTCCACACAGACCTCTTACGAAAACCAAACCAAAAAGGCGATTACCAACAAGTTTATTCAAGAGGCGATGACCGAATTTTTCCGTCACCAGTTGGAGGTCTATTTTATTGAAAATCCGCTGGAAGCCGAAAAAATCGCCAACCAAATTTTAATCAATATGCGTTCGCGCATTAAGGCGGAAACCACGCGCCTGAACATCAAAAAGACACTCCAAACGGGCAACGATTTGACAAGCCGTGTCGAAAAGTTCGTCGATTGTCGCTCCAAAGATGTCAATGAACGCGAAATTTTCATCGTGGAGGGCGACTCGGCGTTGGGCGCTTGTAAACAGGCGCGTGACTCAGCTTTTCAGGCGATTATCCCCGTGCGCGGTAAAATTCTCAACTGCTTAAAAGCGGAATACAACAAAATCTTTAAAAACGATATTATCACCGATTTGGTGAAAGTCCTCGGTTGCGGTGTGGAGGTTACGGGCAAGGCAAACAAGGAGCTTTCCTCGTTTAATCTCGACAATCTGCGTTGGAGTAAGGTTATCATTTGTACCGACGCCGATGTCGACGGTTTCCAAATCCGCACGCTGATTTTAACGATGATTTACCGTTTAATGCCGACGCTTATCCGCGAGGGCAAAGTGTTTATCGCTGAATCGCCGCTGTACGAAATCAATACAAAAGACGAAACTTGGTTCTGCTACACCGAAAAGGAAAAGCAGGAGGCGCTTGAAGAAATCGGCGACCGCAAATACACCGTCCAGCGCTCCAAAGGTCTTGGTGAAAACGAGGCGGATATGATGTGGCTGACCACCATGAACCCGAAAACCCGCCGCCTCATTAAAGTTGAGCCCGATTATTCGCCCGAGGCCGTCGCCGAAAAGTTCGATTTGCTGTTGGGCGACAATTTGCAGGGGCGCAAAGACCATATCGCCGAAAACGGCTATCTGTACCTCGATTTGGCGGATATTTCGTAAGTATACTGGTAGGGGGCGACGACTCGGCGCCCCGTAACAAATTCCACACAATTTATTTTGCAGGGTAGGGCGGGTGGCTTGCCCCCGCCGCAAGGTGCCTGAATTCGGAGAAAATCCATGCCCGCCCGTAAAAATGAGATGTAATTCTGCGGACTTTATTTGTCATTCTGAACGAAGTGAAGAATCTCAAAAAGCAAAGTGCAATCGAAAAGAGATTCTTCGCCTGATGGCGCAGAATGACAAAAACGGGCGAACACAGTTCGCCCCTACCGAACGTAGGGAACGGCCGTACCGTTCCGTAAAATCATATATAAATCCACGGGCGGGCGTGGAAACCCGCCCCTACCGCATGTAGGGAACGGCCGTACCGTTCCGTAAAATCATATATAAATCCACGGGCGGGCGTGGAAACCCGCCCCTACCGCATGTAGGGAACGGCCGTACCGTTCCGTAAAATCATATATAAATCCACGGGCGGGCGT
>JBJEPU010000046.1:0-17027 GCA_051881395.1 Candidatus Fimenecus sp. | reverse complement strand
ATCGGCTCAGAATGACAATCGGGCGGGCGTGGAAGCCCGCCACTACGCGCACAAACCCCAATTTACACCGCAAAACCGCCGCAGGGTCAGATGACCCTGCGGCGGCACGCATACAAATGCACAATTACATATAAATACAACCTGATTTTGTTTACGCGGTTGCGCCTTCGCGCAATGCTTTCAGTTCAATTTCGACCGCTTCGTCAATGGTGGGCTGGGTTTTCTTTTGTTTGCGCAAGGAAAGTCCAACTGCCAAATCCACAACCAAATCGAGCAAAAACAGCCCAATGCCGACCAAATAAAACGGCGACACACTGCCCGAAAACAATCCCAAGGAAAGGTCGGCGCACTGCGCGGTGAACTGCGACAAAAACAGCGCCGAAAGCCCCCAAGTGACAAGACTTATTCCATTCAAAATCACATTGAAAAGCCAGTTCAAGTTAATCGCGCCGATAAGCACCACAAAGAAGTTCAGCACGCCTGCGACCACCGCAACAAGCGCCATCAGCACCGCCAAAAGCATTGCCGTAACCGCCCCGCCGAGCACTTCGCCATTCATCAACGCGAGCACCGAGCCGAGGTCAAATTTCAGCAAATAATTGAGTACAAAGGTCAAGAAAGAGATAGACTCCGTCCCCTCGCGGAACGGGAACGCAAAGGTCGCATTCAACAGCGGCACCACCAATGCTATAAGCGGCAACAGGGTGCAAACCAAACGCACAATGCGCAGGGGAGAGCCGATGGTTGCGCTTTTGAAGTTGCCTGTACGGTAATGCAGGCGCGCAAACGAGCGCTCCGCAATATCGGCATCTTCTTCGAGCCGTGCCTCCCAATTAAAATTCGGAATATTCTCGCCGCAATGCTTGCATTCCGCACGAAAATCATACCAATGCAATTTTGCACCGCAATTCGGACATTTTGCCGCCATTCAGACCAATCCTTTCCGTTTTTACGCTGTGCTGAAATCAGTCGATAAGGTATTATAGCATACCTTTATATTTTTTTCAAGCGAATTACATTCCAAGAAAGCGGACGCAGTTTTGCCGTAACCGTTCTGCCGTCTTTTTCGGGCAGATTTGCCGCTTTCGAGGGCTTCACGGGCGCGGAAACGATGGAATTTTCGTCTTTCAAGCCAAAGCCCGCCATTTCGATATGTTCAAACGGCACAAAATCTTCCATATCGGGCAAATCAAGCGTCAGCGCATAATCTTCTTCAAAATCGCGGTTGACCGCGAATACCGTCAGTTCCGTTTCGTCGGTGGAAAGAATTGCCACGCCGTCCAAATCGGGCACATCGGTGAATTCTTTTGTATCGTGCTTGTCACAGCGGATTTGCGACACAAGCGCCGTGCCGCGGCCGTAGTTTGACATATGCATAAACGGGTAGAAAATCGTCTGTTCAAACACCCCGCCGCCGTTTTCGGTCATAATCGGTGCAATGACATTCACAAGCTGTGCAAGGCACGCCACCTTTACGCGGTCCGCGTGACGAAGCAGAGTAATCAGCATTAAGCCAACCAACAGCGCGTCCTCAAAATTGTAAATATCCTCTAACTGATGGGGCGCTGTGCACCAGCGTTCGATTTTTTTGTCCGCGTCAAAGGAATGATACCAAACATTCCACTCGTCAAAAGACAGGTTGACCTCGTGCTTCGAGTGCTTTTTGCCTTTGATATAGTCGCAAACCGACACCACCGTATGAATAAAGTCATCCATTTCCATGGATTTTGCGAGAAAACTCGCGGTATCGTCGGTTTTGTTGTCGTAATATTGATGGAGCGATACGAAATTTACCTTGTCATACGCCAAATCGAGCGTTTGCGCTTCCCAATCGCCAAAGGTTTTGGTGTGGCTGTTGGAACTGCCGCAAAGCACCAATTCAATCGACGGGTCAACCCAACGCATGACCTTCGCCGCCTCTGCCGCGGCTCTGCCGTATTCATAGGCGGTTTTGTGGCCGATTTGCCAATCGCCGTCCATTTCGTTGCCGAGACACCACAATTTAATATTGTGCGGATTTTCTACGCCGTGTTTGCGGCGCAAATCACTGTAATATGCGCCGCCCGGGTGGTTGCAGTATTCCACAAGCGCACGCGCTTCCTCCGCCCCGCGCAGACCCAAATTGACTGCCATCATACATTCGGTATTCGCTTTTTTGCACCAGTTGAGAAATTCGTTGGTGCCGAAGGTGTTGGGCTCCGTCACGCCCCAAGCAAGTTCTAAGCGTTTCGGGCGCTCTTCGACGGGGCCGACGCCGTCTTCCCAACGGTAACCGGAAACGAAGTTGCCACCCGGATAGCGCACAATCGGCACATTCAGTTTGCGTACTTCATCTATAACATCCTGCCGCAAGCCGTCCGCGTCGGCGGTGGGATGGCCGGGCTCGTAAATCCCGCCGTAGACCGCACGCCCCAAGTGCTCAATAAACGAACCGTAGATGCGCTTGTCCACTTCACCGATTTGAAAGCTTTTGGAAAGGGGTAATGACGCTTTTTTCATATGTATCACGCTCCAAGGAGTTTATGGAATTCTGTTGTTTTGCGGTGGCGTTGCCGCGGATTTGTATTTTTTGCACAAATTGGGGTTTGTGGGGGTATTATCGGAACGGGCAAGACCGTTCCCTACGCACGAAATGTATTTACAGGGTAGGGCGGGGTCTTGACCCCGCCGTTAATTTACATCGCGCCTTGCGGCGGGGGCAAATTCTCCGAATTCAGGCACCCTTTTGTCTGCTTCGCAGACATTTCCCCTAACAGGGGAATCGCCCCCGCCCTACCGTATAAATTACCCCTACAAATCCAAATTTACATTTCCTTTTCGCACGTTTGGCGGGCGGCGGTGACGGTATTTTTTAAAAGGGTGGCAATCGTCATCGGTCCGACGCCGCCGGGAACGGGCGTTATATACGATGCTTTCGGCGCGACAGCGTCAAAATCCACATCGCCGCACAGCTTACCGTTTTCGTCGCGGTCCATACCGACATCAATGACCACCGCGCCATCTTTCACCATATCGGCGGTGACAAACTTCGGAATGCCCACGGCGGCGACCAAAATATCGGCGCGCGCGGTGACGGCGGCAAGATTGACGGTTTTGGAATGGCAAACGGTCACCGTACCGTTTTGCTGTAACAAAAGCATCGCCATCGGCTTGCCAACAATGTTACTGCGCCCGATAACCACACATTCCTTGCCCGCCACGGGTATATTATAGTATTTGAGCATTTCCATAATCCCCGCGGGTGTGCAGGGGAGGAAGCTGTAATCCCCAATCATGATGTGCCCGACATTGACTGCGTGGAATGCGTCCACATCTTTTTCCGGGTTGATGGCGGCGATAACCGCCTTTTCATCCAAATGCTTCGGCAACGGCAGTTGGCAGAGAATGCCGTGAATGCTGTCTTTTTTGTTGAGGGTGTCAATCAAATCCAATAATTCTGCCTGTGTGGTGCTTTCAGGCAGGGCGTATTCTTCGGAAACAATGCCCGCTTCGGCACACGCTTTCTTTTTATTGTTCACATAGGTGCGCGAGGCGGGGTTGTCCCCGACGATAATGACCGCAAGCCCTACGGAAATCCCTTTTTGCTTTAAGGCTTCGACTTCTGTTTTGACCTCTTGCTTTACGGCGGCGGAAACCGCCTTGCCGTCAAGAATTGTTGCCATTTTTGCGCGCCTCCTTTTGCTGTTTTTCGAGCATTTTATTTTTCGCCTGCTGTGCTGTTTTTACTTTTTGCCGTTTTTCGCGTTTTTCTGTCTTTTCGGTGTCGAGCTGATAGTCCAGCTCCGGCGGCAATTCCTCCACCGGCGTATACGGCACGGGATTTTTCTTTAACTGTACGAATTTTATAATTAAAATCGCAAGGCAGGTCACCGCCAGTACCAAGGACAGGACTTGCGATACGCGCAAGCTTGTCGAGCCTATGTAGAGGCTGTCGGTACGTAAGCCCTCCACCACGGCGCGCTCCGCCCCGTACAAAACCCCGTAGCACAAAATCAACTGCCCGCTGAATTTGTAGGCTTTTTTACAGATAAGATATAAAACGAAAAAGCTGAAAATGCACCAAATCGACTCATACAAAAAGGTCGGGTGCACCGGCAGGGACGGGTCCATCGTAATGCCTTTTGCCAAAAATTCGCTTTCGTGCGCATAAATATAGTCCGTCACCTTGGCACTGCTCATGCCGAGAAACCCCTCGGTATTGGTGCCGAACGCTTCCTGATTGGCATAATTGCCCCAACGGCCGATGCCCTGCCCGATTAAGAAGCTCATCCCCGCCAAATCGAGGAGCTTTAAGAAATTGAGCCCATTGTGGCGGCAGGTGAAGTACGCCGCGAGAATCCCGCCGATAAGCCCGCCGTAAATGGCAAGCCCGCCGTGCCAAATTTGCGGAATTTCCGCAAGATGCACGCGGTAATACTCCCACTCAAACAAAACATAGTAAAGCCGCGCGCCCAAAATGCCGCCGATGGTGCCGAACAGCAGAATGTCGAGCATTTTGTTCAAATCCAGCTTCCATTTGTATGCCATTCTGCCGCCGAACAGCACGGCAAGCAAAAAGCCGAACGCGATAATTACGCCGTAGAACTTGATGCTGAATTCCTTGCCGAACAGCGAAAACTCGCAGAAGGTGGAATACACATTAAAAATGTGGTCGATTCCCGTGAAACGAACCGCCGTGTAATCGGTAAAAAACTGCATAGGCTTACTCTCCTTTAATCACCGTTAAAGAACGGCAGTTGACATCGATTGCCGTGCGCAGGCGGGCATTGACCTCGTCGAGCGTCAGGCTTTGCAAAATTTCGGCATCGTCAAAAAGGCTCTCTTTGCGGAAATACGACGACACCATATTGTTGGCAATCGACTCTATATCGTTAAACTGCATCACCGTTCTGCCATAATGTTTCTTGCGAATGCGCTCGAAATCCGCTTCGGAGATGCCGCTTTCTTGCAGCGCGGAAATACGCTCAACCAGCCTTTGCTCCACAGCGCGCGCATCGGGCGTTTCGCCCGTGAAAATCGTTGCCGCGTAGCCGTAGCCGTAAAAATATTCCCAATCGAACGAGGTGTTGATAAGCCCGCGGTCTAAAAGCTCGTTGTAAAACGGTGTGGTTTTCCCGCAAATCGCGTCCAACAGCAGATTGCTGATGATGACCTCTTTTAACGAGCGTTCGGGCGTGTCCACCGCCTCTTTAAATCCGAGGCTGAAAATCGGCGCGGCGACGGCAAGTGTTTCCTCGTCATATGCCTTTTTGACCTCGCGCGGCTCGTCGTGGAATTTCCGTTCGATTTCGACGGGTGCGGCGGGCTTTAACACGCGGTCGGCAACCGCCAAAACCTGCTCGGGCGTGACATTCCCCGCCACGCAAAGCACCATATTGGATAGATTATAAAAGGTATTGTAGCATTTGTAAAGCAATTCTGCGGAAATTTCCGCAATCGAGTCCACCGTGCCCGCAATATCAATGCGCACAGGGCAGTTGTGATACATCGCGCGCAACAGCAAAAACAGGGATTCCCAGCCCGCTTCGTCGCGGCACATTTGGATTTCCTGCCCGATAATGCCCTGTTCCTTTTGCACGGTCGCCTCGGTAAAATACGGGTGCGTGACGAAATCCAGCAGGATTTCCAGCGAATCCGTCAAATTGTCGGTGCACGAAAACAGATAGCAGGTTTTGTCAAACGAGGTATACGCATTGGCGTTCGCGCCCGTTTTGGCGTAGCGCTCGAACGCGTCTAAGTCCTCGCTTTCAAACAATTTATGCTCCAAAAAGTGGGCAATGCCCTCGGGAACGCTTGTGAATTCTTTTTCGCCCGCCAAACGGAAATCCGTGTCCAAAGAGCCGTACTGCGTACCGAACATTGCATAAGCAGAGGCGTAGTGCTCTTTCGGGTATACCAAAATTTTCAACCCCGACGGGTGGTCAATGTCGTAATAAAATTCCTGTAACCGTTCGCTTTCCACCTTGCGCATTTTCACTTGTGCCATACCTTACGCCTCCTCCTTACTGCAAAGGAAATACACCGTGTCCAAGGTCATACGCTTTGCCGCCGCAATGACGTCCTCGCGCGTGACGCTTTCAATCCCCGCGATATACGCTGCGGGAGTGCACAGCGGCTCGTCTATGAATTGGCTGTAATAGGCAAGCGCGGTTTCGGGGGTGTCGTCCACACTGCGAAACACATCCGCAATCGCCGCTTTGGACGCTTGCAGGGCGTCGTCGGAAAATTCGCCGTTTTGCATCACGGAAAGTTGGCGAAGAATTTCATCCAGCGCCGCCTGTTTGTTTTCGCTTTCAATGCCGCTTTGCACCGCAATAATGCCCTTGCGGCGGTCAAGCCGCGCCGAGCAGTAGTAACAAAGTGACAGTTTTTCGCGCACCTGCGTAAACAGCCGCGAATACGGCCCGCCGCCGAACACATCAGTCATTACGCGTTCGGCGTAATAGTGGTCGTCGGGCGAAGTCATACCGCTGCGGAAGCCCAAAACGAGCTTGCTTTGGTTTAAGTCCATAGATTCGGTTTCTTCGGTGACATCTTCGCAGGTTTCCACGAAAACGGTTTCAATAGCCTGCGGCCGGCGCGGGATTTCGGCAAAACGCGCTTGTAAGCTCTGTTCGAGCGCGTCAAAGGCAATGTCGCCTGCCGCGCACACGGAAATATGCGCTTCACAGAACAGTTGTTTCCACGCGGCGAGCAAATCGTCGGGTGTAAGCACGCGCATATCCTTTAAAATATCGTCGGTGCGAATGCCGTACAGCTCGTCCTTGCACATCGTTTCGACCATTCGCCGCAACGCATAAGCGCGTTTGTCGTTCAGCTCGCTTTCCAAATCCGCCACGCAAAGGCGAATTTCCGTTGCCGTGCGCTCGGCAGAGAATGTGCCGTTTTCCAAATACGGGCACAAAAGCAAATCGAGCAACAACGAGAGCACCGCCGCACTGACGGACTCGCCGTCGAGCGCGTAACGGTCATTTAAGCAGGTTGCCTGAAAGCTCAGGCGAAACCCCTCGCCGACCTTTGCGGTGTTGCAGGACAACTCCGCCCCATACAACAGTTCCAAGCGTTCATTCAACAAATTGAGGGACGGAAATTTTGCCGTGCAATGCGTCAGGTACGACGCGAGCACCGTATATTCCGCAGTATGCACGCCGAGCGGCATCAGCAAATCCACCGAGACGCAGGTGGTTTTTGCAGGGCCTGTCCGCACGCGCAGTAGGCGGATTTTATCGCCGATTTCAAGCATTTCGGGCTGCACCGACATAAAAACAACTCCTTTTACCGAAAAAAGTGTACTATAAATGTATAGTTTACCATAACTGTTTTAAAAATTCCATATTTTCACAGGAAATTTACATTTTTACAAATTGCGCCGTCACGCAGGGAATGTATTTCGTGCGTAGGGGGTAATGACGCGGGGTTTACCCGTAGATTTTGATAGCATTTTACGGAACGGGCAAGCCCGTTCCCTACGGTTTGGTTGCCAATGTCAGACACCACACGAAAAAAACGCCGTAAAAAGGGGACTGTCCCCTTTTTACGGCGTGGGATTTTTTTCGCTTTATTCGGATTGGGTTTCTTCCTGCGCCACGGCAATGCCGAGGTCGGCAAGTTGGAGCGCGTCCACCTGCGCGGGGCACTCGGTCATCGGCTCGGAAGCGTTTTGCACCTTCGGGTACGCGACGACATCACGCAAAGAGTCCGTGCGCAACATTTGCATACACAAACGGTCCAGCCCGATGCCCATACCGCCGTGCGGGGGCGCGCCGAAACGGAACGCGTCTAACAAATAGCCGAATTTTTCCTGTGCTTCTTCCTTGGTAAGCCCCAGCAAGTCGAAAATGCGGCTTTGCAAAGCGGGGTCGGTGATACGGATAGAGCCGCTGGAAAGTTCAATCCCGTTGAGCACCAAATCGTAGGCTTTGGCGCGGACTTTTGCCTTGTCGGTTTCGAGGTAGTCGAGGCACTCGTCCATCGGCGCGGTAAAGGGGTGGTGCATCGCCACATATTCGCCCAAATCCGCATCCCAATCAAAGAACGGGAACTCGGTAATCCAAAGCAGATTGAATTTGTCTTTCGGAATGATATCCAATTTCTCGGCAACGGTCTGCCGCAATGCGCCGAGCACGGAAAGCACCAAGCTTTCTTTTGCGTCGGCAACAATCAGCACCACATCGCCCGTTTCTGCCTTTGCGGTATCGAAAATCGCCTGCAACTGCGCCTCGGTCATAAATTTCGCGAACGAGCAAGCCGTGCCGTCCGGGTTTAAGCGTGCCCACGCAAGTCCTTTGGCGCCGATACCCTTGACAAACTCGGTCAGTTTGTCGATTTCCTTACGGGTGAGCACACCCGCCGCGTTTTTCGCGGTGATGCACCGCACCGTGCCGCCGTTTTCCACGGCGCTTTTGAACACGACAAATTCCGTGTCGCGCACCGCGTCGGTCAAATCTGTGATTTCCATTGCATAACGGGTGTCGGGCTTATCCGAGCCGTAGCGGTTCATCGCCTCTTGATAGGTCAAGCGCGGCAGAGGCGTTTCAATCTCCACGCCGATTGCCTCTTTGAACACGCGTTTCATATAGCCTTCACCGAGTTGGAGCACATCTTCCATATCGACAAACGACATTTCAAGGTCAATTTGCGTAAACTCGGGCTGACGGTCGGCACGCAAATCCTCGTCGCGGAAGCAACGCGCAATTTGCATATAGCGGTCAAAGCCTGCCACCATGGACAGCTGTTTATATAACTGCGGCGACTGCGGCAGGGCGTAAAAACTGCCCTTGTGAATACGCGACGGCACCAAAAAGTCGCGCGCGCCCTCGGGGGTGGAGCGAATGAGCATCGGCGTTTCAATTTCGATAAAGCCGTTTTCGTCAAAATAATCGCGCGTGATTTTGGTGATTTTGTGGCGCATTAAAATATTCTTTTGCAAATCGGGACGGCGCAAGTCAAGATAGCGGTATTTGAGCCTTGTCAGCTCCCCTGTCTGCGAATTTTCGACAATTTCAAACGGCGGGGTTTCGCTTTTGGAGAGCAGGCGCAAATCCGTGACTTCCAACTCCACATCGCCTGTCGGCAAATCGGGGTTTTTCGCCGCGCGCTCGCGCACCACGCCTTTGGCGGCAATCACATATTCCGAGCGCAGTGTGAACGCCTTGTCAAAAATTGCACGGTCCGTGCTTTCGGTAAACGCCAGTTGCAAAATGCCGCTTCGGTCTCTTAAATCCACAAAAATCAGCGCGCCGAGGTCGCGTTGCTTCTGCACCCAGCCGCAAACCACCGCCTCTTTGCCGATGTCCGCGGCGGTAAACTCGCCGCAATACTGCGTGCGTTTTAATCCGTTTAAAGTATCCATCAGTTTGTGCCTCCCAAAATTTCGGCAAGTTGCGCCTCGTCGATGCCGAGCGACTCAAAGCCCGACATCGCGTCTTTTATCACGATAGATTGAAATGTGTCGGTAAAATCGTCCAAAGAAATTTCCGTCAAGGTGCCGTCTTTCATATTTTTGAGCTGTGCTTTGCGCGTTTCGAGCTCGTTGTCGCCCAAAACCACCGTATACAGTGCACCCAATTTGTCGGCATATTTCATTTGCGCCTTTAAGCCGCGCCCGACGGTATCGAACTGCGCCGCGAGCCCTTCGTTGCGCAAATCGAGCGCTAAGCGCGCCGCTTCAAGATTGGCTTTGTCGCCCATGCTCGCAAAATAAATATCACAGCCCTTGCGGTCGGGGAACGGGGTGTTTTGCGCGTCCATTAACAAAAGCAACCGTTCCAAGCCCATACCGAAGCCACAGGCGGGCATCGGCTTGCCGCCGAGCTCGTCCAACAGCCCGTCATACCGTCCGCCGCCGCAAACCGTACCCTGCGCGCCGATTTCATTCGAGACAAATTCAAACACCGTGCGGGTGTAATAGTCGAGCCCGCGCACGATTTCGGGGTTGACGGTGAAGTCAATTTGCATGGTGTTTAAATACTGCTGTACCGCTTCAAAGTGGGCACGGCAGTCGTCGCAAAGGTAGTCCAAAATCTTCGGCGCACCCGCCGCAATCTTGGAGCAAACAGGGCTTTTGCAGTCCAAAATACGCATCGGATTGCGGTCGAGCCGCCCTTTACAGGTTTCGCAAAGTTCGGATTTATAATTTTCAAAATACGCTTTCAGCGCCTTTTGGTACGCCGCGCGGCAGGTCGGACAGCCGATGGAATTGATTTCGAGCGTCAAATTTTTGACGCCGAGGTAATTGAACACTTCATTCGCAAGGGCAATAATCTCCGCGTCCTGCGCCGGACTGCCCGCGCCGAACGCTTCCACGCCGAACTGGTGGAATTCGCGAAGTCTCCCTGCCTGGGGTTTTTCGTAGCGGTAGCACGAAGTCAAATAATAGATTTTCTGCGGGAGCGCCTCGTTGAAAAGCCCGTTTTCGAGGAACGCGCGCGCCGCGCCCGCCGTACCTTCGGGGCGCAGGGTAATCGAACGCCCGCCTTTATCTTCAAAGGTATACATTTCCTTTTGCACCACATCGGTGGTTTCGCCGACGGAACGCTGAAACAACTCGGTATGCTCAAACACGGGGGTGCGCATTTCGTAAAAGCCGAAATTTTCGGCAATTTCGCGCACGGCACTTTCCACATACTGTATTTTATAACTTTCTTTGGGAAGTACATCGAGCGTACCCTTAATTGCATTGGTAATTAAAGCCATTTTTCTCACCTATAATAGAACACTTCCCCCTCCCGAAGCAGAGGGGGAAAGCGAAATTTGTTTCTTTTTATTTGGGATTGACAATATCGCGCCAATCGAGGTCGCCGCGTTCGAGCGAATGGATAATCGCTTCGGCGGTGGCAATGTTGGTTGCCACGGGAATATTGTGCACATCGCAAAGCCGCAACAGATTGTTTTCTTTCGGCTCGTGGGGCTTGGGATTTAACGGATCGCGGAAAATCAACAGCAGGTCGATTTCGTTACAGGCAATGCGCGCGCCGATTTGCTGGTCGCCGCCCTGCGAGCCGCTTAAAAAGCGGGTAATGTGCAAACCGGTTGCCTCGGCGACCATTTTGCCGGTGGTGCCGGTTGCGCAAAGATTATGGTGCGACAAAATGCCGCAATACGCAATACAGAACTGCGTAAGCAGCTCTTTTTTCGAGTCGTGTGCCATCAAAGCAATGTTCATACATTCTCCTCGCTTTCATTGTATGGTCCTGCCGCCGACGCGGCGGTTTGTAAAAAAATTCCAAAACTGTTAATAGTATAACAAACAGCCGTAGAAATTTCAATCTTTTTTTCAAAAGTGCACAGATTTTAGCTTTTTTTCGCTAAACGGCACACTTTCGCCGAGCAATCTGCGCGCAATACGGTCAAACGCATCCGCCGCGGGCTGGGAAGGCAGTTCCCCTTGGGAAAGCAAACGCAAATACATATCCTCGGGCACAGCACCCAACAGCCGCAGTTCGGTCAAATCCACCATTTCGTCTGCCGATTTTGCCGCGCCGCGCCGCACATCGCCCGGCGCATAGCGGTTTAACAACAGGCACATTTGGCTGTCGCCGAGCACGGCGTACAAGGCCTCTGCCGCCGAAAGCGCCGCACGCGCCGAAACCGCGTCGGGCGTGGCAACCAAAACGCCCTTATCCGCCGCAGAGCCGAGCACTTGTAACAGGTCGGAAAGCCCCGCGCCGGCGTCTAAAAAGCAAAAATCAAAGTCATCTGAAAATTGCGCAAGCATTTTTGAAAATGCCGCTTCGGTCACAGGCGTTTCCAAACGGTTGGGCGCCGTCAGCAAAGAAACGCCCGTTTTCGCGTCGGTCAAAAGCGCGTCCTCCTTTGTGCAGTTCCCCGTGAGCAAATCAAGCCACGAATATACCGCCCCCGTGCCTAAGCCCGTCAGCAAATCAAGCGCGCGCAGGCCGATGTCACAATCGCAAAGTAAAACCCGTTTTTGCCGCTTCGCGAGCGCACGGGCAAGGCAAACTGCCGCGGTGGATTTTCCGACGCCGCCTTTGCCGGACGCAAATAAAATTTTCTCCATGTTCGCCGCCCTCCGCCGTTTTATTGCAGTACGGTGTTATAGCCCTGCTGTGCAGAATAATTTTCCGCTGTGTTAAAATACGCTTTGTAAATATCCGCCACCAAAACCGCCGTCGCAGAGCCGCTGTTGAGGTTTTCAATCGCTACGGCAACCGCAATTTCGGGGTTGTCGTACGGCGCAAACGAAATCATAAAGCCGTTTAAACCCTCGACGATAGAGCCGTTCACTTTGGCTTTGGATTCCGCCGTACCGGTTTTTGCCGCCACCTGCACGGGCAAATCTTTAAACGCCGAAAGGCGCGAGCCCAAGCGCAGCATACCCTCTTTAACAATGCGGATATTGTTCTCGGAAATGCCGGTTTCGTTTAGGACCGTGCCGGTATTTTCGAGCACGGTTTCTTTATAATCTGCGGATTTTACGCTTTTCACGAAATGCGCCTGATACCGCGTGCCGCCGTTGGCAATGGTTGCCGCGTAATTGGCGAGCTGAATGGGGGTAAACAGGTTGTCAGACTGCCCGATGGCCGCTTGGACCGTATCACCGGGGTACCAAGTACCGCCGTGCGCCTCGCGGTAGGCAATACTTGCAAGCACGCCCGTAGACTCGGGAATTTCCACACCGGTTTTTTGCCCGAGGCCGAGCCTTGTGCAATATTCGTTCATTTTGTTGATACCGAGCAATCTGCCCGTTTCATAAAAATAGATGTTGCAGGATTGGTTTAACGCTTCTTTCACATCAATACTGCCGTGATAGCCCAAGCATTTAAACGGCGTATCGGGGAATTGCGTATAAACATGGGTGCACCGAAATTTTGTGCTTTCTGTAATAATGCCCTCTTCTAAACCCGCCAACGCAATCGCGGGTTTCATGGTCGAGCCGGGCTCATAGGTGGAAAGCAGCGCACGGTTCCACAGCGGCGAGGACTTGTCCGCCGCCAAGGTGTTGTAATCCTCGTAATAGGTGGCGAGATTGTAGCTCGGGTAGGTGGCGCACGCGAGCACCGCGCCGCTTTTGACATCTATCACAACCGCTGAGCCAACCGCCGGAATCGACGCCTTGTCGCGGTAATTTTGAATAAATGTTGCCAAAGAATCTTGTACCTGCTTTTGAAATGCAGAATCAATCGTTAAAATCACGGCGTCGCCGTCCACAGGTGCGGTGGTGATTTCCGATTCCTTATTTCCCTCGGCGTCGGTCGTGGTGGTCATTATGCCGTTGGTGCCGCGCAGATAGTCCTCCATTGCGCTTTCAATCCCGAATTTGCCGATGGTATCGTCCATCGCATACGCGCGCAGAGAAAGCGTCTGTTTTTCAGCCGCCGAAAGCGTTTCGTCGGCGGACGCCTCGTCATAGGCGGATTTTTTCTCGTTGTATTCCTCGGCGTTTAATTTCCCAACCACGCCCAAAATGTGCGGCGCTACGGTACCGTCCGTATAACTGCGGCGGGTGGTCACGCGAATATCCACGCCCGCATAAAACGCGCTGTTTTCCTTGATTTTTGCCGCCAAATCGTTCGGCACTTCGTCAGCAAAGGTAAAGGGATTTGCCGCCGAAAACGAAATCTTTTTTAAAGAATAGCAAACCGACGCGATTTTGCGCGCATCCGCTTTGCTGTAATTTTGCAAAGAAAATTTCTCGACAAGCGAATCAAAGCAGTTTTGCGCCGTGGCATAGGAATTCAGGTGCAACACATCACGCGATTTTAAAAAGGCGATGTCGCTGTCGGCGTTTTCTTTATATTGGATATTGCCGTTTTCATCGAATACAAGCGGCAAATTGTCGTTCCACTCGACGCCCGCTTCCTCGGTCAGGTGAATTAAGGCGCACAAAATCTCGTTGCGCTGTTCCTGCTCCTTAGTGGAGGGGAAATAGGACGCGTCGAGCACAACGGAATTGACCTGTTCATTGGTCACAAGCGGCACGCCGTTGCAGTCGAGAATTTCGCCGCGCGCCGCCTTGACGGTCGTTTCCGAAGTCCGCAACGCCACCTTCTGGGTGGAGTAATCCTCGGCGTGCACCACTTGAATGCGGAACAAATCCGCAAAAAAGAGCGCAAAGAAAAACACAACCGCGCAAAAGCCCGCCGCCGTACGAATTTTAAAACTTTTTTTCTCCATGACGGACTCCTTACCAAATCAAAACGAACAAGAACCCTATCGAACACGGGTGCGCCGCATCACAAATCGCACCAACAAATACACAATCGGGGTGAACAGCACCGATACAAGTGCCGACGGCAGATAATAGCGTACAAACAGCCACCCTGCGCCGTCAATCCCCTGTGCCAAAACAAACAGTACTGTATACAGCGCAGCGTACAGCACATGCGCCCCCAAATTTAAAAGCAACGCCGTAATCAGGTTGTTGCGCATCACAGTATTGATGAGTATGCCGCACACGGCGCCGATCATCAAAAATAAAAAGGCGTGATACCCGTCGCCGAGCGGCGAAACGGTATCCCACAAAGCACCGGCGAACAGCCCGAACATCGCACCGGCGATTTCGCGCTCAAAAAGCCCGAGGCACACCGTAAAGGTCAACAGAAAATACGCCCGTATGCCGAAAAAGGCGGGGAACCAGCCGGGCGTGTTTTGCAAAAGATGCGCAAGCAAAATCAACAAAACGAAGATACTGCGCCGCACCAATAGAATTTTCTGCTGTTTACGCATCGCCCTTCCCCTCAAAATCCGTAATCACGAAGGCATCCTGCACCTCGGACAGGTCGATTTCGGGCCGCACCTCGGCATAATACGAAATGTCGCCTTCCTCTTTTTCCACCGCCGTTACCGTGCCGATAATTAAGCCGCGCGGGTACACGCCGCCCACGCCGGAGGTGCAGACGATACCGCCGGGCGCTACCGCCGTACTGCGGGAAAGCCCCGTGAGCTTTAATCTTCCGTCCACGCCCAACTTGGCGGTGGTTTCGGTATAGCCCGTCTCGCCCGTGCGGATTTCATACGCCGCGGCGTTGACCTTCGGGTCGCAAACCGACAGCACCGTGCAAGTGGTCGGCGTCACTTCGGACACAAGCCCGATTAAATATTCCCCGCTGATAACGGGGTCGCCGACCGAAACGCCGTCCGATGTGCCGCAGTTTAATACGAACGAGCCAAACACATCTGCCGCGTCCCGCCCGATAACGGTACCCACGGCAAATTGAAAATCAGGATTTTTTTCCTTCACCCCTAAAAACTTTTCGTAGCTTTCCACCTGTTTTTGGAGCTTTTCATAATCCACCAGTTTGCTTTGGTACTCCGCCACCTGCTGTTCCAATTCCTCCACGCGGTCTTTGTAGCTGTCGGCAGAGATAAACCCGCCCGTAAAATCGTCGAATTTTTCGGCGATATACGCACAGCCCTTTTGCAGAGGCGAAAACACCGTACCGATAACAGATGTCAGCGGAGACGAGCCGCCCGCAAGCGTTGCGGCAGCAATGATACACGCAAGCAACACCACAACGGCTGCAAGCAAAATTTTAAAGCTTGTACTTTTAAAAAAGTTACGCATGGTTTTCTCCGCTGTTCAAGCCCGAAACGGGGGCTTATCAATCGTAATTGCGTTTGCCGGTGATACCCAAGATTTCGTCGTTTTCCAAGCATTTGCCCGTGCCGTCTACCACACAGTCGAGCGGATTTTCCGCTACATGAACGGGAATACGGGTTTCAATGGAAATCAGCTTGTCAAGCCCGCGTAAAAGCGCGCCGCCGCCCGTGAGCATAATGCCGCGGTCAATAATATCCGCCGAAAGCTCGGGCGGGGTTTTCTCCAAGGTAGAACGAATGGTATCGAGGATTTGGTTGACGGGGTCGGACAGCGCCTCGCGCACCTCTTCCGAGGTAATTTCAATATTCTTCGGCAGACCGTCTAAGAGGTTTCTGCCCTTGACATCCATCGCGCCCTCGCCGTCATAGGGGTATGCCGAGCCGATTTTGATTTTGATATCCTCTGCGGTGCGTTCGCCGACCAACAGGTTATGCTTTTTGCGGATATAGGCGATAATCGCCTCGTCAAAATTGTCGCCCGCCACGCGCGCCGACTGCGCGGTGACGATGTCACCGAACGAAATCACGGCAACCTCACTCGTACCGCCGCCGATGTCGACAACCATAGAGCCGATAGCCTCGGAAACGGGCAAGCCCGCGCCGATGGCCGCCGCCATGGGCTCTTCAATCAGGCTGACATATTTTGCACCCGCGCTTCTTGCCGCATCATGCACCGCTTTGCGCTCCACCTCGGTAACGCCCGAGGGAATGCAAATGAGCACCCGCGCTTTTGAAAACGGGGATTTATTGATGGCCATACGGATAAATTCCTTTAACATATCCGAGGTGATTTCAAAGTCAGCGATAACGCCGTCCTTTAACGGGCGCACCGCCGTAATCGAGCCGGGGGTTCTACCAATCATCTGCTTGGCCTTGTCGCCGACGGCAACCACCTTTTGCGGGTAGGCGCTGACATCCACCGCCACAACCGACGGCTCGCGAATGACGATGCCTTTGCCTTTAACAAATACCAGCGTGTTGGCAGTACCGAGGTCGATACCGATGTCCTGTGAAAACAACATATTTCTCGTCCTTTCTTTTTAAAGATAAGGTGAGGGTAGGCGAATACAATATGCCGAAAACTTGATATTGCGGCGTATTTTCACTTTTTCACCGTTGTCGGGCGTCAGCCCGACTGCCGGCTTAAAAGCAAAAATCCATCCGCACTCTCGTTGTTTTCGGTGCAGTGCAGTTTAAAACGAGGGGATTTTTAACGCAGTTCAATTGGAAACCTGCTGTTTTAAACCACATTGTGTTCGCCTCCCCTCACCTTAGACACATTTCTCCATTTTGCTTCTATTATAGCCTATCAAAATAAAATTCTCAACTGCTAAAATGTGAAAAGTTTATAAATTTCACAATGGGATTTTGTACAATGTTGGGATTGGCGATGCCGCGCACCCCGTGAATTTTGATGTAATTTGACGGAACAACACTAAGGTTGTTCCCTACGAATCGTAGGGGCG
>JBJEPU010000045.1:0-3055 GCA_051881395.1 Candidatus Fimenecus sp. | reverse complement strand
TGGGCGAAGAAAATGCATATTTTTGCTCGGTTGACGGCGTTTTGTTTACAAAGGATATGAAAACCCTCCTATACTATCCGCCGGCAAAGGACATAACCTTTAACAAATACGGCGAAGCCCAAAATACAACCGCGTACAGCATTCCAAAGGGTGTAGAAGTGATCCGTTCAAAAGCATTTTACAAATGCTATTATGTGGATGCAATTTCAATTCCCGAGGGTGTAGTATCGATTGAAGAAAAAGCCTTTCACCGAACAAGTGCATTAACGCAAATCACTCTACCCGACAGTCTTGAATTTATCGGCAAGGATGCCTTTGCGTATTGTGATGAAATTGAAAAAATCACAATTCCCGAAAATGTAAAGGAAATCGATGAATACGCTTTCTTTAATTGCTCGAATATGAAAGAACTTGTTATGCTTCCAAAGGAAGAAAATATGATTTTGCAGGATAATTGGTATCCAACCTCGAACGGGAAGCAAATCAAGGAATGTCAAATTGTTTGGGAACAATCAAAATAAGGATTTATTCTTTAAAAGAGCATCGCACGATGCTCTTTTTTTGTTGCAGCAAGATGGACTCGAAACCGGATGAATAAATTGGGGTTTGTATTTGTGTTTATATGGTAGGGCGGGGGCTTGAATTACTCGCCTGCCAGCTTGAGTCTCGCTTCTGCTCATTTCATTCGCAGAGGTGTCCACCGGACACCCGCGCCCCCGCCGCAAGGTGCCCGCTTTCGGAGAAAATCCGTGCCCGCCCGTAAAATTTGATGCCATTTACGGAAAACACTAAGGTTGTTCCCTACACACCGTAGGGGCGCCTTGCGCCGTGCTACCCGGAAAGACAGGGGAGGAACCGTCTTCCGTCTTGCGGGCAACACATTATTCCCACTTGAAGAATTTCACTGCAATCCCTGTGCAAACAACTGAAACGGCTATCATAATCGCAACAGGTATCCACACATTTTGGGCAGGCAAGCCGAGAAAAGCCGACTTCATAAGCTGAATACCCTGTGTTATCGGAAAGACGCTTACTATTCTTTGCAAAACTTTCGGCATTACCTCAAAAGGAAGCGTTGCACCTGAAAAAATCAACATCGGAAAGTAAAGAATACAGGCAATCACGCTTGCACTTTTAGAATTTTTTGCAATTCCGCCGACCATCATTCCGATACTTAACGTTGATACCATTGTCAACAGCCAGCTCCCTAAAAACTTAAACCAAGAGCCGCTGATTTTAACCTTCCATATCAGCATTGCCGCAGGAATAAGCGTAAGCATAGAAATCAGACAGTAAAATACATAAATTGAAAACTCAACGGCGAGCAGTTGTAAAGGGCTGACGGGCGTAACCTGAAAACGCTTTAATATTTTACGCTCTCGGTATTCCGATACAACGAGGGGTAACCCCATCAATCCGCCGGCACAAATACTTATCGTGCAAAGTGCGCCGAAGGATTGTTCGAGAAACGTATACGCCGTACCGTCCGCGGCAGGTTTTGCTCCGTAGATGAAACCAAGAATTATCAAAACCACCAACGGCATAATCACCGCGAAAATAACCATGTTCATATTTCGGATATTTAGTTTCAATTCATTTTTTAACAGTGTTACAAACGATTTCATTCTGCTTCCCCCTCCTCACCGGAAATTGCAAGATAAGCGTCCTCAAATTTTGCACAGCCGCTTGTTTCTTTTGCCTCTTCGACCGTTCCGTAAAATACGATTTTACCTTGTTTAAGAATACATATCTCATCGCAAAGGGCTTCCACCTCATCCATAAAATGGGAAGTCAGAAAAATAGTCAAGCCACGGCTTTTCAAATCAGATAAGATTTTCCATACATCTCGGCGGGCTTTTGCGTCAAGTCCTGTTGTCAGTTCATCAAGAAATACAAGCTGTGGATTGGGAATAAGCGCAAGGACGATAAACAGCCGTTGCCTTTCTCCGCCGGAAAGCGTTTTAACTGCGTTGTTCACCTTATCTCCTATTCCGAATTGGATACAGAGTTCTTTCCAATCTGACGGATTTTTGTAAAGACAGGCTGTTTCCTCGCATAGTTCGGAAACCTTTATTTCCGGCTGATAATCGCACGCTTGGAATTGTACGCCTATCTTCTGGAAAAGATTTTTCCTCTCTTTTTTTGGATTACTGCCGAAAACGGTCACTGTACCGCTATCTGCGGTTTTTGTCCCTAAAATACATTCAATGGTTGTGCTTTTTCCTGCGCCGTTTGCGCCGAGCAGTCCAAAAACAGTGCCGCGTTTTACCGATAGACTGATATTGTCTATCGCGAGCTGTTTGCCGTAGGATTTTGACAACCGCTCAACATTGATTGCTGTTTGCATAGCAATGCCTCCTTTATTTTGTTTTCGCACATAAGGTGAGGAGAGTTGAACCCGATATGGTTTAAAACGGTATATTTTCGCCTGAACTGCGTTAAAAATCTTGCCATACGGCAGTATGGCGGCGATTTTGTGCCTTGTTCAAACAAAAATCTCCTCGTTTTAAACTGCTCCGCACCGAAAAAGCAGAGAGTACGGATGGATTTTTGCTTTTGAAACGGCAGTCGGGCTGACGCCCGACAACGGTGAAAAAGTGAAAATGCGCCGTAATATCAATTTTTCGGCATATTGTGTTCAACTCTCCTCACCTTAAGAATACCACCAATGAAAACATTGGTGGTAAAGTGTAGGGTTCGATTCTTAAAATCTGCTTTTCATATCTTGAAGCATTGCTCGTATTTTGTAAGCGTTTTTCTCTGCGGAGGATAAAGAAACAATCAGCCTGTCACAAACAGAAATAATATCATCCGATTGTTTCGGCGTATTCAGCGTAGCCCGAATATCCGTATTTGGATTTTGAGATAATTGCTGTAACAGCCGCAAAATCGCTTCTAATGAATAATTTGCACACCGTAAAGAGCGAATCACTTTCAGCCGCCGAATGTCATCATCCGTATATACACGATACCCGTTTTCTTTTCTTTTAACAGTAAGCAATCCGTTCATTTCCCAATTTCGCAGCGTATCCATAGAAATATCAAGTGCTTTTGA
>JBJEPU010000044.1:0-3071 GCA_051881395.1 Candidatus Fimenecus sp. | reverse complement strand
CGTGAATGCTAAGCCCCGATTGGTTAGGATATAACCCCGCACCGTCCGAAAGGGACTTTGCACCGCTTATACTCTGCCAGCGATGTTCGGTGTTGTCGGAATTCACGGTCAAATGTATCCCGACCGTAATATTTTCGTTTGCCGCCAAGGTTGCCGCCTCGCTTGCGCTGTCTGCCACCGCCATTAGCGAGGTTGAGGTAATCAAGCCCGCTTTGTAAACTTCGCGTATGGCTTTGGTCTGTGCTTCATTATAGCCAAAATCATCGGCATTCAAGATTAAATATTTATTCTTGTTCATTTTTTTGTTCCTTGTTGTTTTCGTCCTTGAAATGCAGGAACAGCGAAATAATTGCCGCAATCAAAACCGCCGCGCCCGGGAAAATAATCAGCAAAAAGCGCGAGGCAAGGTCGGGGTTGGGGCCGGGATTGTCGCCGTTTTCAAAGCCGAATACGGTTGCCGCAATGTAAAAGGCGAGGGAGGTAAACAGCCCGTTTAAGCGATTCAAAACGCCCATACAGCTCGAAATAATCGCTTCACGCTTTACGCCGTATTTTTCGTAATCCTCGTCCATAATTTTCGCACCGATGCAGTCCATTGTGGTCAAACACCCTGCAACGCCGAAGCCCACAATGCCTGCAATGCACATCGCGGGGACTAAACTGTTAATAAAGAACAGCGGTGCAATACCGACAGCCATTACGAAAAACGATGTGCGCCAAACCTTCATAATCGAAACGCGTTTGGTAATTTTGCTCCAAATCAAAACGCCGACAAGTGCTACGGCAAAAACCGCCGCCATTAAAAGTGTGGTTTTGCCGCTGTCGAGCTTTAAGGAGTATTTTACATAGAACGAAATGGCCTGCGAAATGAGAGAAAATGCTGCGGAATAAAACGCGCCCGCAAGCCCGAAAATCCAAAACTTTTTATTGGTGATGAGCGCTTTAATACTACCCAAAATTTTCGGCGTTTCCGTAGACCAGCTTTCAGGGTCCTCATGACAGCCGAAGGTGCAGTACAGAATCACTGCCAATGCCAAAACACCGTAAATGACCGCCGTTAAACGATACCCGATTTTTTCCGTAATCATGGGCGTCAGCGCAATGCTTATCACCATTGCCACAAGCTGAAACGCCTGTCGAATGGCGTTGGTTTTTGCGCGCTCGTGGTCGCTGTGGAACAGCTCGGGGAACAGCGCGCCGTAGTTTGCATTCATTAAAGAATCGAGCGTACCTGTCAATATGTACATCAGCAGGAAATAGACAAACAGCGCGGTTTGGTTTTCACCGATAACCGACGGTACATTAAAAAACGAAATAAAACATAAAATCAATAGCGGCACGCCGATAACAAGCCACGGGCGTCTGCGCCCCCAACGGGTACGGGTTTTATCGGACAAAAAGCCGTAAACGGGGTTGTCAATCGCATCGACAAAGGTGTAAATCAATAAAACCAAAGAATACCGCTTCATCGGCAGCCCCAGCATATCCACATAAAAGATGGCTGCGTAGGTTTTAAACATATTGATGGGGATTGAGGTGCCGAACATACCGATGCCGTACCGAAACGGCGAGGTCTTGCGCAATTTGCTTTGCGATTGGTTGTTTTCCATAGTTTCTCCCTCACTTTTTTCTGGTTGATAAAAATATAGCATATTTTTTCAGCGTTTGCAACAGTTCCTTTGACATATTACAAAAAATATTGTATGATTATACCAAACAGAAGGGGTGAGTTTTTATGCAGACAAAAACAATCCGTTTGGAAAAGGAATTTACACCGCAAGACTGTAAAAAATGCTTTTATATAGATTTTGAAGTCCCCGAAAATGTCGAGGAACTGTGCATTCGCCACACTTGGACGCCCAAAGCCGAGGGAAATCTCGATTTCGGGCTTGTGGGTGCTAACGGCAGGCAAATCGGCGCGTCAGGCAATGTGCGGCAAGAGGTAATTATCAGCGAAAAGTACGCAACACCCGGTTATGACCGTTGCGTACCCGCCGCGGGGAACTGGAAAATCATTGTGGGTATTGACCGTGTTGGGGGCGGCGTGCGCGCGGAATATGAAATCGTGTTCCGCTTTAAAGAAAAACGCTGGCTGAAAGGCGATACCCATTCCCACACCTTCCACAGCGACGGCAAATATTCGCCTGAGGCGCTTATCCAAAAGGCGAATAAAAAAGGACTCGACTATCTCATCATTACCGACCACAACAACAGCGTTGCGGCGTATAACGATTACAACAACCGCGATATGCTTGTTTTAAAAGGTACGGAATTGACCTCGTTTTCGGGGCATATCAACTTTTGGGGCGTAAAACAGGCATTCACCAAGCCCTATTGCGTCAACCGTTTTGAGGATTTTCTGCCGCTGTATGAAGAAGCCAGGCAGAACGGCGCGGTGATTTCCTTAAACCACCCCGAATGTAAAAACTGCGGCTGGCATCTCCCACGGGAGGGTTTTACCTGCGACTGTGTGGAGATTTGGAACGGCCCCCAGCATATCGACAATATGACGGCAATCGCCTGGTGGCATCAGGAATTGTTAAAAGGCAAGCATCTTGCCGCCGTCGGCGGGAGCGATTATCATCGGGATTATGTGGTGACGGATTTGCTTGCCCGCCCGACCACCTATGTCTGCGCAGAGTCCTGTACCTCGGCGGATATTTTGAAAGCCCTGAAACAAGGCAATGCCTTTGTTACTGCAAGTGTCAACGGTCCGAAGCTGTTTTTGACCTGCGGGCAGGCTATGCAAGGCGATACCGTGGAATACCAGCCTGAAACCACGGTACATATCAAAGCCGAGGGGTTAAAGCTCAAAGACCGCGTTGTCGTTTATGGCAATGATACAGTTTTATATGAATATACCGCCAAAGCAGGGGAGAAAGTCCACGAAGCGGATATTTCGGTTAAAGAAAAAGGCTTTGTCCGTGCCGAAATTCTGACGCAATACGGTGCAATCCGAAAAATCGCCTATAAAACCGTGATGCACTTCCGACTGCCTGCGGACTGTAAATTGCCCATACCGCCCTTTGCACGGTGCGTCAGCAACCCGATTTATTTTGTATAACACCTGC
>JBJEPU010000043.1:0-17233 GCA_051881395.1 Candidatus Fimenecus sp. | reverse complement strand
GGGACAAATGCCCAAGGTGTGACGGGCGGCGTGCAAAGCAATGCGCCACAAACGAATATACCGCCAAATCACACGCCGCCAAGTCCGCCGCACAAAAGCGGGCGGATTAAAATGCCGTTGAATTTGCCGGAAGAACGGGATTTGGTTTACCCGAGCTTTAAGGAACACTTTGCGCCCGAAACACAAAAAGCAAAACAGCAGACCGAGCAAAAAAACAAGGCCAATTTGTTGGACACGGTTTTAAAAGAGCCGGACGAAGCCGTACTGTTCTCACTTTTGTTGTTGTTGAAATCCGAGGGCGCAGACGAGGCACTGATGATGGCGTTGCTTTACATTATGTCATAAAACATGAAAACGGATACGGCTTTGCGGTATCCGTTTTTTGCCATCTTTATATGCCCTTTATATCTTGTCTAAGCCCTTGCAAATTGCGGTAGAATATAGTATACTGAACAAAACAGAAAAACTCGTGGTATGCTGTATTTTCTAAAAAAGGAAGTGTTGTTTTGGACCCGATTAATGTGGATTTCACAGGCGGCAAACAGGATGACGGCAAAAGCACGGTGGCGGATATTTTCATTCCCCCCGAGCACGCCGGCAGAAAAATTGCAATCAATATTCTTTTAACCGGTATTTTAGGCGCGGTGCTGTATTATATCATGTTGCCGCCGCTCAACTTCAAAGCGATTGAGCTGTATTTGTATATTGCGTTTGTGCTGTTTATTTATTTGGTGCTGACGGTGCTTTCTGTAAAATTGCCGATACAGCCCGAATACGGCCCGTATGTGCGCAAGCGTGCGCGTGTGCCGATCATTCTTGTGGCGGTGCTCTTGGTTGTGGGCGTGGTCGGCTACCTTTGCGGGGCGACCTTTTTCCGCGCGCAGTCGTACAGCAAGCTGATTACCGTCGAAGAGGGCGACTTTGCCGAAGATGTGGCGGAAATCGACTTTTCAAGCGTGCCGCGGTTGGACGCGGCTTCGGCTACGAATATTGCGACGCGTACGCTGGGCAATTTGTCTGACTATGTTTCGCAGTTTGTGGTTTCCTCGTATTCCACACAAATCAATTATCAGGGCAGACCCGTTCGCGTGACGCCGCTTGCCTACGGCGATGTAATTAAGTGGCTGAAAAACACCAAAGAGGGCTTGCCGGCTTACATTATTGTGGATATGACCACCCAAGAGGGCGAGGCAATCCGTTTGGAAAACGGGATGCGGTACAGCCCCTCTGAGCATTTCAACCGCTATTTAATGCGCCATTTACGTTTTCAATATCCGACGCTGATGTTTGACGCGCCGAGCTTTGAAATTGACGAAAACGGTGCGCCGTATTGGGTGGTGCCGGTACTCGACAAAACCATCGGTCTGTTCGGCGGTACGGATGTTATCGGCGCGGCAGTCGTGAATGCGGTAACGGGCGAGTCTATACTTGTTTCCACTTCCCTTACGGGCGAAACCAAACTGCCGACCGACAATTTCGTAACAGACAGCGACTGGCAGTGGCTTGACCGTGTATACACGGCGAACATTTTGGACGCGCAGTACAATTACTACGGCAAACTGTCGGGCGGCTTTATCAACTCGATTTTGGGGCAGGAAGGCGTAAAGGTTACAAGTTCCGGTTATAACTATTTGGCGCTCAACGATGACGTATATATGTATACGGGCGTAACCTCTATCAGTTCCGACCAGTCGATTATCGGCTTTGTGCTTCTCAACCAGCGCACAAAGGAAACCAAATATTATCCGATGTCCGGCGCGTTGGAAGAGGCGGCGCAGGCTTCGGCGCAAGGTGCGGTACAGCAATATGCCTACCGCGCAACCTTCCCGTTGTTATTGAATATCAGCGGCGAGCCGACCTACTTTATGGCGCTGAAAGATTCGAGCGAATATGTCAAAATGTATGCGATGGTCAATGTGAAGCAGTCGACGATTGTGGCGACGGGCTACAATTTGACCGAATGCACCGAAAATTACGCCGCAGAGCTTGCACGCAACGGCGTGAATGTAGACATTGATGTCAGCGAAATGGGCGAAGAAAAGACCGAAGGCACCGAAACGCCTGCCACGAAAGAGGTCGGCGGCACCGTCGCGGAAATCCGTTCCGTGGTAACAGGCGGCGAAACCTACTTCTATATCCGTTTGGACGGCGACACGGCATTTTATAAGGTCTCTGTTGCCAATGCCGAAAAAGTGGTACTCTTAAATGTCGGCAGTACGGCAACCTTTACTGTAAGAGCCGACGCGGAGGGCGAAATTATCGAGGTTTCGGCAATGCAGTAAAACGGATTGCCCCTACACATACAAAAAACGGGACTGTCAAAAGACAGTCCCGTAAATTTATTTTGGGAGAAAATTTTATTTCGCCGCGTCGGCGGTGATTTTTTGCATTTCTTCCATTTTGCGTTCCATATCGGCTACGAGCGCCAGCTGTGTGCGGCAACGCACCAAATTGTGCTCAGGGTATGCGGTTTTAAAATAGGTGTCGCCGTTTAAATAATCCGCCAAAAAGCGCATACCGCATTCTAAGGTCATCAGCTTTGCCGAAAACGGCAGGTATTCGATTTCCTTTGCCCAAAGGCTGTCTTTTGCCGTATGTAAATACCCTTCGGTATAGGCTTTGTAAAGCGGCAGGCTCAATGAAACCTTGGAAACATCTTTTTCGTCTTCGCTTGCGGTATTGGCGCCGAAGCGAATGCTGTCGCCGAAATCATAAAGGGCAAGCCCGGGCATCACCGTGTCCAAATCAATAATGCAAATGCCCTGATTGGTTTCATTGTCAAACAAAATGTTGTTGAGTTTTGTGTCGTTGTGCGTCACGCGCAGCGGCAACTCGCCCTTGTCAATCAAATCAAGCAATACGCGCGTGTCCGCCTCGCGGTCGAGAATAAATTGAATTTCATCCTGCACATTGTCGCGCCGACCGGAGAGGTTGTCCGCCACGGCTTTTTTGAAATCCAAAAAGCGCGAATAGGTGTTGTGGAAATTCGGAATGGTCTCCGCAAGTGTTTCACTCGGATAATCGGCAAGCGCCTGTTGAAACGCGCCGAACGCCGTGCCCGCGTTATAAAAGACCTCTTCGCTGTCAATAATGTTGCAGGTATATACATTGCCGATATGGCGGTAGCAACGCCAACAACTGCCGGCGCTGTCCTCGGCATAGTATTTGCCGTCGGCGGCAGGCAGAAAATCGAGTGTTTCACGCTGCACATCGCCGCCGCGTGCGGCAATTTTTTTCTGTAAAAAAGTCGTTACACCGACAATATTGCCCATCAATGCGTCGGGGTTCGTAAAAATATTGGTGTTGATTTTTTGCACAACATAGCTGTGCGTGGTGCCGTCTTCGTCGGCATAGTCGAGCACGAAGGTGGAATTGATGTGCCCGTCATTTAAGGTTTTATAAGATTGGTAAGTGCCCTGTAACTTGAAATTGCTTTGCAGAAACTCTATGTCAAACATCGCTGTTTCCAAAAAGAACACCCTTTCAGTTCAATTTGTTTGCGCGCGGACAAGCGAAAATCGCCGTCACGCGTGTCAAGTTTCACTATTATATACTTTTTTTTCGGTTTCGTCAATATCAGCGCACAGAAACTGTGTTTCGGCAAAAAAATCTCTTTACACAATGCCTTTTTTACTGTAAAATAATAAGGATAAAGAATACCGTTTGCAATTCGGATTGCAGACTTGTTTTGGAGGCTATGTATGGAAGCGGTTTATAAACGCATACTGTTAAAACTGTCCGGGGAAGTGCTCGCCGGCAAGCAGGGGCACGGCATTGATTTTGACACCGTGCAGGAGACCTGCAAATGGGTGAATGAATGTGCAAAGCTCGGTGTGCAAATCGGGCTGGTGGTCGGCGGCGGTAACTTTTGGCGCGGCAGAAGCTCCGGCAATATGGACCGTACGCGCGCAGACCATATCGGTATGCTCGCTACGGCGATGAACTCCTTGGCGCTTGCCGACGCACTCGAACAATACGGATTAGAGGTGCGTGTGCAAACGGCGATTGAAATGCGCCAGATTGCCGAGCCGTATATCCGCAACAAGGCCATTCGTCACCTCGAAAAAGGCAGAGTGGTGATTTTCGGTTGCGGTACGGGCAACCCGTTCTTCTCGACCGATACCGCGGCGGCACTGCGCGCGGCGGAAATTGACGCGGACATTATCTTTAAAGCCACCAATGTGGACGGCGTGTATGACAAAGACCCCAACAAATACGCGGACGCGGTGAAATACGACACCTTGTCGCATACTGAGGTGCTTGCCAAAGGCTTGGCGGTTATGGATTCCACCGCGGCATCGCTTTGCCGCGACAACCACATTCCGATTTTGGTCTTTAACCTTTCCGACCCCGAAAATATCGTGCGGGCGGCAAAGGGCGAGAATATCGGTACGGTCGTAAAATAATTCTGAAATATATTTCAATTACAGGAGGCGTACTTTATGCAAGAGGTATTTGATTTCGCAAACGAAAAAATGGAAAAGAGCCTGACGGCGTTGCACAACGAGTTTGCAACTATGCGCGCAGGACGCGCAAGCGCGTCATTGCTTGACAAGGTGAGTGTCGATTATTACGGCGTGCCCACGCCCGTACAGCAAATGGCGGCGGTTTCCGTTTCCGAGGGCAGAATTTTGGTCATTCAGCCGTGGGATGTCAGCACTATTTCCACCATTGAAAAAGCCATTCAGGCGTCCGACCTCGGCGTCAATCCGCAGGACGACGGCAAAGTGATTCGCTTGATTTTCCCGCCGCTGACGGAGGAAAAAAGAAAGGTGCTTGCCAAAGATGTCAGCAAATACGGCGAGGAAGCGAAAGTCGCTGTCCGTTCCATTCGCCGCGACTGTATCGACAAACTTAAAAAGATGAAAAAAGACAGTGAAATCACCGAGGACGATTTGCATAACGGCGAGGAAAAAATGCAGAAAATCACCGACAAATTCATCAAACGCATTGATGAAATGGTCGAGGAAAAGGAACAAGACATTATGGCGATTTAACGCCCGAGGCACGCTATGGATAAAGAAAATTTACCGCAGTTTTCTGTTTTGCCACGCCATGTCGGCATTATTATGGACGGCAACGGCCGTTGGGCGCAAAAACGGGGCTTGCCGCGCTATAAGGGGCATATTGAGGGCGCAAAAACCTTTCGGAAAATCGGCGAATTTGCAGGCGACCTCGGCATTGAGTGCTTGACCTTTTATGCATTTTCCACCGAAAATTGGAAACGCCCGCCTGAGGAAGTCGCGGCGATTATGGATTTGTTCCGCGAATACCTGCGCGAGCTTGACGAGCGCAAGGCGGAGAATGAGGAAAAGGGGATTAAGGTCAATTTTATCGGCGACCGAAACGGGATTCCGAAGGACATTTTAAAAATGATGGGGTACAGTGAACGCATCACCCGCAAAAAGGACCATGTCATTTTGAATATTGCCATCAATTACGGCGGGCGGCAGGAGATTTTGCACAGTGTGCAGGCGCTTGCAAAAGAGGTCGAAAAAGGTAAACTCAAAGCGTCGGAGATTACCGAGGATATGATTTCCGACCACCTGTATACAGGCGGGCTTCCCGACCCCGATTTGATTATCCGCCCGAGCGGGGAATACCGTTTGTCGAACTTCCTTTTGTGGCAGTCGGCGTATTCGGAATTTTGGTATTCCGACATTTTGTGGCCGGATTTTACGGAGGAAGATTTTACCGAAGCGCTGCGCGAGTTTGAAAAGCGCAATCGGCGGTTCGGCGGGGTGTGATTTGCATTTTTTAAGGATATGGAGGCATTTTTACTATGGTAAAACGAATTGTTGTCGGTGTGATTGCCGCGCTGATTGCGATTGGAATTATCGTGTTGCGCAACACGCCGGTTTTGCCCGTTGCCCTCGCGTTTCTGTCGTGCGTTGCAACCTATGAAATCGAAAAATGCGTGCAGCTCAAAAACAAGGCGGTTATGGGTGTGAGCTTGGTGTTTTCGGCGTTGGTGCCGGTGTATTACACCTATGCGTCTGCACTTGCCGCGCGCGGAATTACTTTGCCCGTCACTTCGATTGTGGTGATTTATGTACTTGCGCTGTTTATTTTGATGCTGACCAACTACAAAAATACCAAATTTGAAGATATTGCCGCTGTTTTGGTGGCAAGCATCTTTGTGCCGTGGGCATTTTCCACGCTCGCGATGCTTTGTATGATTGATAAGCAGTTCCCCGAACATTTCGACGGGCATCATGGGGTTTTCTACATTCTGTTCGCGCTGTTCTGCGCGCTGATTTCCGATACCTTCGCCTATTTCACGGGTAAGTTTTTCGGCAAACACAAACTGACCGAAATCAGCCCGAAAAAAACGGTGGAGGGCGCCGTGGGCGGCGTTGTCGGCGCGGTGGTCAGTTGTGTAATTCTGTTTGCAATCTTCGACAACTGCTTTTTCACCGTGCACACGGTTACATATTTGGAAGTCATTTTGATGTCGCTTGTTTTGGCGGTTATCGGCATTTGCGGGGACCTTTCCGCGTCGGTGATTAAGCGCAATTTCGGCGTCAAGGATTTCGGCAACCTATTCCCCGGTCACGGCGGCGTAATGGACCGCTGTGACAGTATTCTGTTTGTTTCCACGGCGCTGTATGCGCTGATTGTCTTAACGAGGACTGTATTTTGATGACAAAAGCATTATCGATATTAGGCTCGACCGGCTCTATCGGCACCCAAAGTCTTGACGTTGCCCGCAAATGCGGGTACAGCGTCGAGGCTTTAACTGCTTTTTCGGACGCGAAATTATTGGAAGAACAAATCCGCGAATTTCACCCGAAAACCGTCGCATTGGTGTCGGAGACGGCGGCAAAAGACTTAAAAGTCCGCGTGGCGGACACCAATACAAAGGTGCTGACAGGCAAAGCGGGCGTGTGCGAATGTGCCGCCTGCGAAACAGCAGACACCGTCTTAAATTCCGTGGTCGGTATGGCGGGGTTAGAACCGACGCTCGCGGCAATTTCGGCACACAAAAAAATCGCCCTTGCGAACAAAGAAACGCTTGTGGCAGGCGGTGCGCTTGTCACGAATGCCGCAAAAGAAGCGGGCGTGGATATTTTGCCCGTGGACTCCGAACACTCTGCGATTTTTCAGGCACTGCAAGGCGCGCCGACCAACAAGGCACTCAAAAAAATCATTTTGACCGCGTCGGGCGGACCGTTTTTCGGCAAAACGCGTGATGAGTTAAAAACCGTCACCGTCAAAGATGCGCTCAAACACCCGAATTGGGAAATGGGCGCCAAAATCACGGTGGACTCGGCTTCGATGATGAACAAAGGCTTGGAGCTTATCGAAGCGGTTTGGCTGTTTTCGGTGCGTCCCTGTGACATCGACATTGTGGTGCACCGCGAGAGCATCGTCCATTCGGCGGTGGAATACACGGACAATTCCGTGATTGCACAGTTGGGGCTTCCCGATATGCGCATTCCCATTCAGTATGCGCTGACCTATCCCGAACGGTACGAATCGCCCGTCGGGGAGCTGTCGCTTTCGGCTTTGGGGAAACTGACCTTTTTTGAACCGGATTATGACACTTTCCGATGCATAAACCTTTGCCGGGAAGCCATAAATAAAGGGGGACTGTTCCCTGCGGCGGTCAATTCCGCCAACGAGCAGGCAAACTTGATGTTCCGCAACGGCGAAATCGGCTTTTTGGAGATTGCCGACCGCGTCGAGCGCGTGCTCGAAAGCGCGCCGCAAAAGACCGACTATACACTGGGGGATATTTTGGAAGTGGACCGCTGGGCGAGAGAAGCGGTGCTTCCCGCGTGAGGTGAGCGTTATTTTACTGCAAATTACTGCATCTGCCGTTTGGAGCAAGGTTTGGACGGTTGCCGTGGCGCTGTTGTTCTTCGGCTTGATTATTATGATTCACGAGTGCGGGCATTTTGCCGTGGCAAAACTTTGCAAAGTCAAAATCAATGAATTTGCCCTCGGGATGGGTCCCGCGATTTTCAAAAAGAAAAAAGGCGACACGCTGTATGCGTGGCGACTGTTCCCCATCGGCGGCTATGTTTCCATGGAGGGCGAGGATACGGACAGCGAGGACGAAAACGCCTTTAATAAAAAGCCTGTTTGGCAGAAAATTTTGATTGTGGCTGCGGGCGCAACCATGAACTTGATTTTAGGCTTACTCATTCTGCTGATTTTGTTGTCAGTTTCAACCGACCTTATCGGCACGAACACCGTGCACTCGTTTTACCCCGAGGCCGTCAGCGCGCAGTACGGCCTGCAAGAGGGCGACCGCTTTGTCGAAATCGAGGGGCACCGCGTTTGGTCGGAAAAGGATTTGGGCTTTTTGATGAGCCGCAGCGAGGACGGCATTTTGGATTTTGTTGTCGAGCGCGACGGGGAACTTGTGGAACTCAACGATGTGCATTTTGCCACCGAGGAATACGAGGGTGTAACCTTAATTCGGTACGACTTTTCCATTGTCGGCGTTGAGCCGACCTTCGGCGGCATTTTGAAAAACACCTTTACACAGTCGGCGTCGATTGTGCGGATGGTCTATTTGAGTTTGTTTGATTTGGTGACGGGGCGCTACGGGATGTCGCAAATGGCAGGGCCGGTCGGCACGATGGATATGATTGCCGATGTCACCGCCGAGGCGGCGTCTTCGGGCAGTTTGGAAAGTCTCTTAACGATTATGGCGTTTATCACCATCAATGTGGGCGTGGCAAACCTGTTGCCGTTGCCCGCGCTCGACGGCGGCAGACTGCTGTTTTTGCTGATCGAAGCGATGCGCAGAAAGCCTGTCAACCCGAAATACGAGGGGTATGTGCATGCGGCGGGCTTTGTGTTGCTGATGCTGTTAATGGTCGCGGTTACCTTTAACGATATACTGCGCATTGCGCGCGGGGGATAATTGCAGTACCGCCGCAAAAGCCAAAATCCATCGACAGCGGCGGTACTTTTGCGAATTGCATTTACAAACAAGATACACACAAATAAACAGGTGATAGTATGACAGAACGAAGAATTTCCCGCCAAGTCACAGCGGGCAATTTAAAAATCGGCGGCGGTGCGCACATCAGCGTGCAGTCCATGCTTAACGCGCTTGCCGAGGATGTGGAAGGCAATGTGCGGCAGGCGAAGGCGTTGGAGGCGGCAGGCTGTGAAATTGTGCGGCTGACCGTGCCGAATAAAGAGGCGGTCAAAACCCTTGCCGCGGTAAAAGAGGCTGTTTCCATCCCCGTGGTTGCCGACATTCATTTTGATTACCAGTGCGCGCTCGAAAGCGTGGCGGCGGGGGTCGATAAAATCCGCATCAATCCCGGAAACATCGGCGCGGAGGACCGCGTCAAAGCGGTGGCGGACGCCTGCCGCTTACATAATGTGCCGATTCGTATCGGTGTGAATTCCGGCTCGGTGGAAAAAGAAATTTTGGCGAAATACGGCGCGCCTACCCCCGACGCACTGTGCGAAAGCGCCTTGCACCACGCCGCGCTGCTCGAAAAATACGATTTTCACGATATTGTGATTTCCATTAAATCGTCAAATGTCGAGCGCATGGTTGCGGCATACCGCAAAATCGCAACGCTGTGCGACTATCCGTTGCATTTGGGCGTGACCGAGGCGGGCACGGAGCGTATGGGACTTATCAAGTCCGCCGCCGGTATCGGCGCGCTGTTATTGGACGGCATCGGCGACACCATTCGTGTGTCGATGACCGCCGACCCCGTGAAAGAAATTGCCGCAGGGTTTGACATTCTCAAAGCCGTGGGGGTAAAAACCGACTGCCCGCAAATTGTGTCCTGCCCAACCTGCGGCAGAACGAAAATTGATATTATCTCGCTTGCCAACGAGGTGGAGCGCCGCCTTTCGACTTGCCGCAAACCCATTACCGTGGCGGTGATGGGTTGTATCGTCAACGGTCCGGGCGAGGCAAAAGAGGCGGACATCGGCATTGCCGGCGGCGATGGGTGCGGACTGCTGTTCAAAAAAGGCGAAATTGTCCGCAAAGTCCCCGAAAACGAAATCGTCGACGCATTGATGGAAGAAATTGAGAATTTATAAGTAAGAGAGCAATTATGACAAAATTTTACGACCTATTTCCCGACTGCAAGGAACAACTTGAAAAATATGATATTATTCTGACCGCCGCAACGGTGGAACGCATTGAAAATTGCGCCGAAAAGCGTGCTTTAACGCTGACCGTGCGGTTTGACCGTTTGGTGTCGGCACGCTCGCTTGCGGCTGTTTGCGCCGTACTTTGCGGGGCGCTCAGCGGCACGGTGCAGGTCGAAATCCAACCGAAATTCGACGGCGCATTGCTGTCGGGAAAATATGCGTCGGAATTGATTGCCTATCTGAAAAAGCAGGTTGCCGTTGCCAACGGGTTTTTAGATGACAGCGAATGGGATTTTGCGGAAAACGAAATCACCGTGACCTTACAGCACGGCGGCAAATCCATTTTGGAAGAGGCACACTGTGCGGCGGTGCTGGAAAACTGCATTGCGTCGCGGTTTGATAAACAGATTGCGGTGCGTTTTGAAGAATTGCAAATTGATTTTGAGCAGGAATTGCAGTCCGTCCAAGCGCAGATTGACAAAGCGGACGAGGAACGCCGTGCCGCCGAGGCGCTCGAACATAAGCACGGTGCGGGGGCGAAAAAACAGGCTGTGCCGCAACCGGCAGAGGCAGATAATACCGCGCCGCGCGAACGGATTGTCAAAGAAGGCATACCGTATTATTTAGACAGCGTAAAACCAATATACGGCAATATGATTCGCCGCGACCCCATGCCGATAAAGGATATTGAACTGCCCGAACAGCAGGACGAAATTCCTGTAACGATTTGGGGGCGCATTTTCTGCTTTGAGGAGCGCACCAGCAAAAAGGGCAAGCACAAAATTATCAATTTTTATATTACCGACAACACCTATTCCTTTATGGCTTCGATGATTGTCAAAATCGAGCAAAGCGACGAACTGCTTGCGCATTTGAAAGACGGCGTAACGGTTTTACTGTACGGCAATGTGAAATACGATTCGTTCAAGGGCGATTATATTATAGAGCCGAAGGCGATAAGCACCGTCGAGGTCATTGAAAAAGAGGATAACGCGCCCGAAAAGCGCGTGGAATTACATTTACATACCAATATGTCGCAAATGGACGGTATGACCCCGCCGAAAAAGTTGGTGGAGCGCGCCATTCGATGGGGGCACAAGGCAATTGCCATTACCGACCACGGCTGTGTGCAGGGCTTCCCCGAAGCGGCGAACGCTGCCAAAGGCAAAATCAAAATTATCTACGGCGTAGAAGGGTATTTTGTCGACGACTTAAAAAATCCCGATAAGGATTTCAAAGAATTACCCAGCTACCACCAAATTATTTTGGCGAAAAACAACACGGGGCTGAAAAATCTGTATCAACTCATTTCCATGTCCAACACGCAGTATTTTTATAAGCGCCCGCGCACCTTAAAATCCGAACTGATAAAACACCGCGAGGGGTTGATTATCGGTTCGGCGTGCGAGGCGGGGGAGCTGTATCGCGCAATTTTGGAGGAACGCCCCGAAGAAGAAATCTTGGAAATCGCCTCGTTTTACGATTATTTGGAAATTCAGCCGACGGGCAACAACCGCTTTATGATTGCGGCGCATTCCGACCCGAACGCCAAAAATCCCGAAAAGAACAAGGAATTTGATAAAATCACCTGCGTGGAGGATATTGAAAATATCAACCGTCAGGTCATTGCGATTGCGGACAAATTGGGCAAGCCCGTTGTGGCGACCTGCGACGTGCACTTTATTGACCCCGAGGACGCAAGCTACCGCGCAATTTTGATGGCGGGGCAGGGCTTCCCCGACGCGGACAATCAAGCGCCGCTGTACTTCCGCACCACCGAAGAAATGCTGGCGGAATTCGCCTATCTCGGCGAGGAAACCGCGAAAGAAATCGTCATTGACAACCCCAACAAAATTGCCGACAAAATTGATGTCATTCAGCCGTTCCCGAACGGCACCTATCAGCCGTCCATTGACGGCTCTGAGGAACAGCTTCGTGAAATCTGCTGGGCAAAGGCAAAGGATTGGTACGAATATAACGGTGAAATTCCCGAAATCGTCACCACGCGCTTAAATCGGGAGCTTGACTCGATTATCAAGCACGGTTTCGCGGTTTTGTATATTATCGCGCAAAAACTGGTGTGGGATTCCGAGGACCACGGTTACCATGTCGGCTCACGTGGGTCTGTCGGCTCGTCGTTTGTGGCAACCATGGCGGGGATTTCCGAGGTAAACCCGTTGGCACCGCACTACCGTTGTCCACAGTGCAAATATTCCGAATTCTACACCCACAATGAGTATGGCTCGGGCTTTGATATGCCGAAAAAGGATTGCCCGCATTGCGGCACGCCGATGATTCGCGACGGGCACGAAATCCCGTTTGAAACCTTCCTCGGCTTCCACGGCGACAAAGCGCCTGATATTGACTTAAATTTCTCCGGCGAATATCAGGGCAAAGCACATCGCTACACCGAAGAGCTGTTTGGCTCGTCGCACGTGTTTAAGGCAGGTACGATTGCCACCGTGGCGGACAAAACCGCCTACGGCTATGTGAAAAAATATTTGGAGGAGCGCGGGCGGCACGTTAATCGCGCCGAGGAACAGCGCCTTACGGAAGGGTGCACGGGCGTCAAACGCACCACGGGGCAACACCCGGGTGGTATGGTCGTTGTGCCGAATGCGTACGAGGTCTGCGACTTTACGCCGGTGCAGTTCCCCGCCGACGATACCTCGGGCGATATGGAAACCACGCACTTCGACTTCCATTCTTTGCACGATACGATTTTGAAACTCGATATTCTCGGTCACGATGTGCCGACGCTGTACCGCCATTTGGAGGATTTGACGGGGATTCCCGTGATGGAGGTCGATGTTTGTGACCCGCAAATCATTCGGCTTTGCACAAGTCCCGAACCGCTCGGCGTGACGGAAGAAGATATTGCTTGGAAAACGGGCACGCTGTCCATCCCCGAAATGGGCACCTCGTTCGTTTGCCAGATGCTTTTGGAGGCACAGCCGAAAACCTTTTCCGACCTGTTGCAAATTTCCGGCCTTTCCCACGGCACGGACGTTTGGACGGGCAACGCGCAGGAACTTATCAAAAACGGCACTTGTGACATTTCCGAGGTTATCGGTACGCGTGACAGCATTATGACCTACTTAATGCACAAGGGGCTCGATTCGAGCCTTGCGTTCCAAATTATGGAAAAAACCCGTAAGGGTATCGTCGCCAAAGTCGGTTTCCCCGAGGGCGCGGAAGAGGCAATGCGTAAATGTAATGTGCCCGAATGGTATATGGACTCCTGCCGCAAAATTAAATATATGTTCCCCAAAGCCCACGCGGCGGCATATGTTATTGCGGCGTTGCGCTTAGGGTGGTATAAAATTTACCGCCCGCTGGAATATTACACGGCGTATTTGACGGTGCGCGGCGGCGATTTGGACGCTGAAACGGTGGTCAAGGGGCACGACGCGGTGCGCACGCGGTTGGATATGCTCAACAATAAAATCAAAGACAAATCCGCCACCGCCAAAGACAAAGACCAATTTACCGCGATGCAGGTGGTCAACGAAATGATGGCACGCGGGGTGGAGCTTTTGGGCGTGGACGTTTACAAATCCAAAGCCACGGCATATACCATTGAGGACGGCAAAATCCGTCTGCCGTTTTCGGCGTTGTCGGGTGTGGGCGAGTCCGCGGCGTATCCTTTGGAAGCGGCACGGAACGACGGCGAAGGACCGTTTTTGTCGGTCGATGATTTTGCACGCCGTGCGAAGGCGGGCAAAAGCGTTGTGGAACTGCTCGACGCATGCGGCGCGTTCGGCGATATGCCGAAAACCGCACAGATTTCACTGTTTGGATAAGCGCGTTTGAGACCGAAACGGCATCTGCCTGTGCAATTTGCGGTAAGCCGCGGCGCAAACGGGCGAATAATCCGTCAAAATGCGCGGTTGACAGGTGCACTTTACTGTGTTATCATAGTAACACATTAAAGTGTTGCGGCGGGGGAGGGCGAATGCGGATTGCCCCTACAAACCGTAGGGAACAACCGAAGACGCGTTCTGCAGAATTAGATCAAATTCATAATGTCATCCTGAGCGTAGCGAAGGATCTCATATGCAGAAACTGCGCATTTGCGCGAGATTCTTCGCCTGACGGCTCAGAATGACAAAATGTCACGCGAAAAATCGCGGATAATCCCCTGTTTATCCACATACTCCGAAAGGACTTTCGATATGAAAAATTACGCAAAACTCACGCCCGAGGGCACAAGAGATTATTTATTTGAAGAAAGCGACGCCCGCCGCGCGGTGGAGCGCCAACTTTCCGATTTGTTTAAATCACACGGGTATCGGCGCGTGATGACGCCGACACTTGAATTTTTCGATGTGTTTAATCGTGAAAGCGCGGGCGCATTGCCCGAAACGCTGTACTCCATGACCGACGCATACGGGCGGCTGTTGGTACTGCGCCCCGACTCGACCTTGCCCATCGCCCGTGTGGCGGCAACGCGTTTGCAGGGGGCAGAATACCCCTTGCGGCTTTACTACAACCAAAATGTGTTTACCCGCCGCCCGAAGCTTTCGGGGCACAGCGACGAAACCGCCCAAAGCGGTATTGAGTTAATCGGCGCGAAGGGGTTGCGTGCGGATTTGGAAGTCATCACCATGGCGATTGAGGCGCTGGAAGCGAGCGGTGCGCCCGATTATAAAATTGAAATCGGGCACGCGGGGTATTTTAAATCGCTTTGCGCCGCGCTCGATTGCGACGATGACACCGTCGGCGAGATTTTCGACTGTATGGAGCAGAAAAATTATGTTGCGCTCGGCGCGGTGCTTGACAAAATCGGCAAAAATCCGATTACCGATACGCTTCGCAATCTCCCCAAAATGTTCGGCGGAGCAGAGGTGCTGTTAAACGCCGCCGCGGTGGTCGACAGTCCGCAGGCGCACAAAGCGCTTTCGTATTTGCAAACGATTTACGAACGGCTCGAAAAGGCAGGGCTTTCGGAGAAAATTATCCTCGATTTGAGCCTTGTGCACCGCAGTAATTATTATACGGGCATTATTTTCCGCGGCTATACCGCAGGTAGCGGCGTGACGGTACTTTCGGGCGGTCGGTATGACAGCCTCATCTCCGAATTCGGCGCGGATTTGCCCGCAACGGGTTTCGGCTTGAATATTGACGATTTGGCGCGTGCAAAGCTTTTACGCGGGGAAATTACCGCCCCACCTGCGCCCGAATATCTGTTGTTCGGCGAGGACGGTTATGAAACCGAGGCTTTGCAGTTGTTCCGTGAATTAACGGGAGAGGGCAAAACCTGCGAACACAGCGTTTGTACGGATTTTGCCGCGGCGAAAAAATACGCCGAAGCACACGGCATTCGGAAGATTATAAACATCGGCAAAAACGGCAAAGAGGAGGTCACGGTATGAGAAAATTGCGCATTGCCCTTACCAAAGGGCGCCTTGAAAAACAAACCGTTGACCTGTTTCAAAAAATGGGCTTGGACTGTACGGAACTTTTGAACAAAGGCAGACGCTTAATTTTGCCCGTGGGCGGCAAATACGAGGCGGTGCTTGCTAAAGCCGCCGATGTCATCACCTATGTGGAGCACGGCGTTTGCGACATCGGCGTGGTCGGGAAAGACACAATTGTTGAAAACGGCAAGAGCTTTTACGAGGTATGCGACTTGGAACTCGGAAAATGCAATTTCTGTCTTGCAGGCAAAGCGGGCGGTGATTTTTACAGCGGCTACAATGTGAAACGTATTGCCACCAAATACCCGAATGTTACCAAAGCCTTTTTTGAGGGCAAGGGGATGGATGTGAAAATCATTAAAATCGAGGGCTCGGTGGAATTAGCGCCGCTTCTCGATTTATCCGACGCGATTGTCGATATTGTGGAAACGGGCACAACTTTAAAAGAAAACGGCTTGGAAGTGTATGAAACGATTATGCCGATTTCGGCGCGCGTGATTGTCAATACGGCAAGTATGAAACTGCGCCGTGCGGAAATTGACGCATTTTTACAGGACATTGAAAAGGCGAAACAGGAGGCGGCAAAATGATACGGATTGCAAAGGCGGACGGCGTTGCCGAACGCAAACTCATAGAACAGTTAAAACAGCGAAGCGGCGAAATCGACCGCACCGTCACCGCGGCGGTCACCGAGATTTTACAGAATGTGCGGCAGTACGGCGACACCTCCGTGCGCGAATACACGATGAAATTTGACGGCTCCGTGCCCGAAAACCCCGAAATCTCCAAAGAAGCATTGGACGCGTCCATCGAACAGTGCGACAGCGATTTTATTTATGCGCTGTATAAAGCGGCGGACAATATCCGCGATTTTCATACCCGCCAAAAACAGCAAAGCTGGCTTACGCCAAAAGAAAACGGCGTGATTTTGGGACAGAGAATTCGCGGACTTCATCGCGTGGGCATTTATGTGCCGGGCGGCACGGCGGCGTACCCGTCGAGCGTGCTGATGAACGCGATTCCTGCTAAAATCGCGGGTGTGGAAGAAATTGTGATGGTCACGCCCCCACGCAAAGACGGCACGGCGAACCCTGACATTTTGGCGGCGGCGAAAATTGCAGGCGTAGACCGCGTATTCTTAATGGGCGGCGCGCAAGCGGTTGCCGCGCTGGCGTACGGTACCGAAACCGTTCCGAAAGTGGATAAAATCGTGGGACCCGGCAACATTTATGTTGCCACCGCGAAAAAACTGCTGTACGGCACAGTCGATATTGATATGATTGCAGGGCCTTCTGAAATTTTGATTGTCGCCGATGAAACCGCCAACCCGAAATTTTTGGCGGCGGATTTGATGAGTCAGGCAGAGCACGACAAAATGGCAAGCGCCATTCTCTTAACGACGAGTTTTACGGTTGCCAACAAAACCGCCGAGGAATTGGAACGCCAAATGCAAACGCTTTCGCGCAAAGAGATTATCTCACAGTCGCTTGACAATTTCGGCGCGATTATCGTGTGTAACGATTTGGAAGAGGCGGTGCGCTTTGCCAACGAATTGGCACCCGAACACTTGGAAATGGCGGTCAAAAACCCGCTTGAATACATCGGCAAAATCGACAACGCGGGTAGTGTATTCTTGGGGCACTATTCGCCCGAGCCTTTGGGCGATTATTACGCGGGTCCCAACCATGTGTTGCCCACCAGCGGCACGGCGCGGTTCTTCTCGCCGCTGT
>JBJEPU010000042.1:0-3099 GCA_051881395.1 Candidatus Fimenecus sp. | reverse complement strand
AATCATATGGGAGAAAAAGAGTTTTATCATTCTGATGTGGGGCAATCAGGGGATGGTTCTCTGATTGTGACTAAATAGCACATCCGAGGGGCGGTTTTTCCCCGCCCCTCGGCACGCAGAATATCGGCTACACCTACGGCGATGCAAGCCAAGGGCAAATGCCCGACCAAATCTATAAAGTCTCTTGGAACGGGCAGGAAAAAATCAACTACACCTATGACGGGCTCGGTCGCTTAACCAACAAGTCTGTCATTCTGAGCGCAAGCGAAGAATCTCAACCCCCGCGCTTAAACAACCAATACACTTACATTGATGTCGGCACAGACAAAACCACAACCCTTGTGCAGTCCGTCCAAACCGCCGTGGGTACATACACCTACACTTACGACGCGGTCGGTAACATTCTAACCGCAAGTGACGGCACATACACAAACTCCTATGTGTACGACAGCCTCAACCAACTTGTCCGCGAAAACAACCAGCGGTTCGGCAAAACCTATACCTATGCCTATACGAACGGCAATATTACGGAACGCAAAGAATACGCCTACACCACAGGGGAATTGGGCGCACCGCAGTCTGTCTACAACTGGTCTTACGGCGACGGTACTTGGTCTGACCTGTTAACCGCTTGGAACGAGGGCGCGGCGAGTTCTGCAAACGCGTCTTCGGCGGCTTCTGCATTTTCCTTGCAAAATACCGCAACAAGTGACGAAACGGCACAATCGTTTTTCAAGCGCGCATTGCAAAGAAGTGCCGCGAACAGCAATGTGTCCCGTGCGGCGCGTACCGCGAGTACCGCAAGTGCAGAAAGCACAACCAACACAACGAATCAATCAGGGGACAGTTCTCTGTGCTATTAAAAATCGAGTAAAAATTGGAACACAAGGAACCGTCCCCTGTGTTTCCAATGCTCGTACGAAAAAAGTGCACCTCTCGGTTTTACGAACCAAAAGGTGCACTTTTTCTATGGAATTTGCGTGTGGAATTTTGAAAAACACAGGGTTGCGGAGTAAACGGCTCGTGCTGTAATGGGCAACATTTTTCGAAGTTTATATAACGATAGATAAAAGAGGTTGGGGGATCGTCTCCTGTCTTTCTAAAAGAAAAACGCCATCTTTTTGGATGACGTTTTCAGATGGATTATTCTGTTGCAAAGAACTTTTTAGGGAACATATCTATGCCGAAAACTCCCCATATGCATGTTAATCTTTCAAACAGCCAATCGGCACAACCAAAACACCGTCCGGTCTTTTGTATCCGTATTGTGTTCCGGTAATAACAATTTTTAGGTCGGGTAAGCGCAGTTTCACCTGTTTTTCCTTTTCGTTGTACTGCTTTACCAACTTCTCTAATTCAATAAGATGTTTTGCGCCTTCTTCAATATCCGCACTACCGAGCTTGAATTCAATCAAAGCGTATCTCCCGTCACGCAAATGAAGAACGCAATCGGCTTCAAGTCCATATCTGTCACGGTAATAGGAAACCTTACCATCACGAGCCGCTGAATATACCTTTAGATCGCGAATGCAAAGTGTTTCAAAAATGAAACCGAAGGTTTTCAGGTCAAGATTGAAATACTCAGGTTCCACGCCAAGCGCGGCCACAACAAGAGAAGGATCGACAAATTCCCGCTTATTTGTTGCCTGAATGGCACTTTTTGAACGAATCGCCGGGCACCATGCTTCTACATCCTGAATAACAAACAACTTTTTGAGAACATTAACATAGTCATAAAAGGTTGAATCGGATATTTCCGCATTAGCGTTAATATCCTTGATGATTGACTGATTGGATACCACCGTTGAAATATTACGGGCATATGACCGAAGCAGTAACCGTGAAGTCGTTTCATTTCTTTTTGTGCCGTCGACATTTGACATATCTTCACGGCACAGCCCCTCAAAATAGCTCTGTGCCACTAAAAGCTTTGCTCTATCGCTCTTTTTAAATATCGAAGAAGGCCATCCGCCTCTGCAAGCGGCAAAAATCAGTTCGTCGATTGAGAGGTCTGATTCACAGCCGTCATCGAGTGCGGACGGATTATTGAATAAATCCATCAGTGAAACACTGCCGTTTGATTCTGCCGATTCATACAAACTCATCGGATACATAGAAAGCGTATCAATCCGCCCGGTTCCGGTATGCATAATATCGGTTTTGTCAATCGAGTTGGAACCGGTTAAAATATATAATCCATCCTCATTCCTGCGGTCTACCGATACACGAACAGCATCCCAAAGATTCGGAGCAACCTGCCATTCGTCAATCAGTCTCGGATTTTCTCCGACAAGCAAATTTGACGGTTTTATTTTAGCAGTCTCCAAATACATATCCCGTTTATCCGGGTCTTGCATTTCAATATAACTTTTTGCATATTGCTTTGCAGTTGTCGTTTTTCCACACCATTTCGGACCGACAATATGAACGGCACCGAACGCTTCGAGTTTTAGTTCGAGCTCACTGTCGCATACTCGCTTAATATATTCAAAAGACATTGCGCTCACTCTCCTTCGATAATAGTATACCCGAAAATTCAAATAACGTCAATCCTATCGGAGAGATTTGTGGCTTTTTATCATAGAGATTTGCGGTGTTTTGTCAGAGTGATTTGCGTTGAATATTTTTTATTATCCCATCATTTCATGCACAATTAAGTGTAGATGCCCACAGAGGAATCGACTCCCAAAAGCACAGTCTTCAATAGCATCCATAATGCTTTGCGGCAAGGCTGTTGAAGATGAACCGGCAATTCCCGAAGCCGTCATTAACGGGGCGGGTTTTCTCTTCCCTGTCCCTCGGTACGCTAACCATCGGGTGCACCTACGTGGATGTTAACAAATGTCCGAGGAAATCTATTCGATTTGGTGGAACGGGCAGGGAAAACTGCCATCTAATGTCTTTGTGTAAAACAATCTGTTAACAAGTTCGCGCGAAAAGGCTGAAAACGCTATATATATCAAGGCATCTCGTAAAACTGTGTTTTGACCACCCCAGCCAGAAAAAGCACGCGAAAGCGTGCTTTTTCAATGAAATTCGTTCCCTCGGAACGAGTGAAATATTACTTCGTAATGTGAAATACGCTTCGCATGTGAAATA
>JBJEPU010000041.1:0-17451 GCA_051881395.1 Candidatus Fimenecus sp. | reverse complement strand
GAAAAACGGACGCTGTTCGGCGTCCGTTTTTGTGATTATTCCGCAAACCGTTTTTGATAACTTTCCATATCAAAATCATCTAAAAGGCTGTCTTTTTTGAGATACAACGGGTGGTGCGGGTGGCCTTTGACCGAGATTTTTCCCGCCGAAACCCAATGCGCGTTGTGGGCGTTTCCGACTTCGATAATCTCGCGCAAACACAAATTCAAATATTTGCGCTTTTCAACAATGTTGCCCCACGCCGCCCAAACCGTCGGGCGGTCGCCTTTGCAAAGGCTTAGTGCATATGCAAAGGCCTTTTTGTTTTCTTCGTGCAAATGCGCGTTGAAATGCTTTTCCATATCATCGGGATTGGTCGCGCGCTGGGCGTAAACATTGAGCATAATAAAACTGTCAAACCCGTTATACAGCGCAATGCGCTCGGCGGATTTTAAGGTGTTATCCAGCGCGTCGGGCGCGGCAGTCGAGGGGTTAATGCCGTAACAAATCAGCGGATTTTCGCCGCGTGTGCCGAGTATGTAACGGTATTCGTCATATTGGTTCGGCACAAACAGCCATTTTTGCACATCGTAATCCGCGGCGGGCGCTAACGCCTGTTCCAGCGCGGGGGCGAAATCCGCAATCTCGATTTCGCCGGTTTCACAAGTCGGAATATGCATTTGGTAAACTCCTTATTCTGTAACATTTTCAAAGAATTCCGCTTTCCATGAAAAACGGAAGATTTCGCCCGCAGGTAAGGCGACAATGCCGCGCTTTTGCGAGAAATCCGCCGTTTTTTCGTAGCCGTCATTGATGCCATACCACGGCTCAATGCAGACGAACGGCGCGGCGGGCTTTGCCCAAATCGCCAAAAACGGCGCGTTGCCGAATGTGAAGTGCATTTTTGTGCGCGCCTGTCGGCAGTACAGCGTAGCGCCTTTTGAACGGACGCCGGAAAAAATCAGCGCGTCTTTGTCAAACAAATGCGCGGTGAGCGTCAGCGTGTCGCTGTTTTCCAAAATCAAATCTTTCTCGGCAGTCAAAAGAGAATCGTGGTCGATGCGCTCGCTCCAAAGCGTCTCTTTTTCGTCAAAAGTGAGCGTGTCCCCAAGCGCACAGTTGAATGCAGGGTGCGCGCCGAGCGAAAAATACATCGTTTCCGTATTCGGATTTTTTACGCTGTGGGTAACAGTTAGACAATTTTTATCTATTTTGAATTGCATATATAATTCGTAGTCAAATGGATAGTTGGTTTTTGTCTGCGCATCGCTTTTTTGTAAAAACACAAGTGTATCTTCGGTTGCCTCTATACAGGTAAAATCCCGATGCCGCGCAATACCGTGGCGGATAATCTCATATTCCTTGCCGCCGATGCGGCATTTGTCATCGAGTAATTTGCCGATAATCGGGAACAGCACAGGCGATTGCCCGTTCCACACAGCAGGATTGCCCTGCCACAAAAATTCGTGTCCGCTTTTTACACTTTGTACACTGCAAAGTACCGCGCCGAAGTCCTGCACTGAAATGCGCAAATGTTCATTTTGGATTGTCTGTGCCATACCGTACCTCCGAAACTGTGTTCTCCGATGTTCTTTTGAAAGCAAATGCATTGCCGCCCTGCACTTTCTTTTCAAAAAAAGCAGTAAACGGCTTTGAAAAGTCTGTTCACTGCTTTGGTGCATTGACGGTTGTTTTTACGGCTTTGCCTGTCTTGCGGGTTTGTAACTGCAAGTGCCGCAAATGCGGTCGCCCGCGTCGCCTGCGGCGGTTACGATATACCCGTCTTTATTTAAGCCGCCGGGAATATATTTCGCGGCGTAAATTTTTACATCGGGATGTTTTTCATATAACAGCTTCACGCCGACATCCGACGCGAAAATGCACATCACCTTGATGTTTTGACAGCCCTCTTTTTTTAGGTAGTCAATCGCGGCGTCCACACTGCCGCCCGTTGCAAGAGCAGGGTCCACAATGATGACGGGGCCTGCGGTAATGTCCACGGGCATTTTGTAGTAATATGTAACCGGTTTCAAGGTTTCTTGGTCTCGGTAAAGCCCGATATGCCCGACCTTTGCCGTCGGTGAAAGGCGGCGAAGCCCCTCGACCATGCCAAGCCCCGCGCGAAGAATCGGTACAATCGTAAAATCCTCGGCAAGCACAGGAGAGTCAAAATCGGCAAGCGGCGCCTGAATGGGGACATCCTTTGTTTTCAGGTCTTTTAATGCCTCGTAGCCCATCAGCATTGTCAACTCGTCCACAATTTCGCAAAATTCCTTAGAACCCGTGTTGATGTCACAAAGATGGGTGACCTTGTGCGCTACCAACGGGTGGTCGCCGAAGCTCGTTACATTTTTCGTAAATTCTTCCATATCGGTTTTGACGCTCCTCACCTTGATTTTTTACAATCATAGCACATTTTTTTGCCTTTGACAAGTGCGTGCAAACCAACTTCTCGGTGACGCCTGTCGGTTGACATAAAATTTCGGCTATGCTATACTTTCCAAAGCAAAGAGGTGTTTTTTATGGAGAATCGGCAAAGCCGTTTGGAGACCAAGGTGCAGGTTTTAGACGAGGCGGCGGTCAAGCGGGCGCTGATGCGCATTTCCTATGAAATTGTCGAAAAATGCGCCGATGTATCGAAGCTTGTTTTGGTCGGCATTCGCACACGAGGCGTGCCGATTGCGGAGATCATTGCCGAGAATATTCAAAAAAACAGCGGCGTTGAAATTCCCGTGGGGTCTTTGGATATTACCTTTTACCGCGACGACCTGGAAAAGATTGATGAGTCCCCGAAATTGAGCGATACGAAAATCGACGCGGACATCAACGGCAAAGAGGTGGTGCTGGTGGACGATGTTTTGTATACAGGGCGCACGGCGCGTGCGGCAATTGACGCGCTCTTTGCTTTGGGCAGACCGGGCAAAATCCGCTTGGCGGTTTTGGTGGACCGCGGGCACCGAGAGTTGCCCATTCGCCCCGATTATGTCGGGAAAAACATTCCCACCGCGCTGTCGGAGGTTATCAAAGTGCATATTGATGCGACTGACGGCAAAACGGGTGTGGATATTTGCAAAGTCGTTCAGGAGTAAAAGGGGAAGTAACATATGGCAAACATTATTGTAAGCGCCTGCCTTTTCGGCTGTGATTGCCGTTACAAAGGCGACAACTGTAAAAAGGAAGAACTTGTAGCCCTCGCAAAACGGCATACGCTTGTACCCGTATGCCCCGAGCAGTTGGGCGGTCTCCCAACACCGCGCAATCCCGCTGAAATTTGCGGCGACAAGGTGCTGTCGAATGCCGGCAAAGATGTAACGAACGAATACACGAAAGGCGCCGAAACCGCGCTTTATATTGCGAAAACCGTCGGCGCAGACGCCGCCGTGCTCAAAGCAAACAGCCCCTCCTGCGGGAAAGGGATTATCTATGACGGTACATTTACAGGGCAAAAAACCGCAGGGGACGGCGTGACTGCAAAGGCGTTTGCGGCGTCCGGCATAAAGGTGTTCACCGAGGATGAAATCGATGCACTTTTGGCTTTTCTCGGGGAATAAAATCTTTTTTCGTGTTTTTTCGAAAAGGATTGACAAAAACCGTTCCTATATGGTATACTGCGTACAATAAACGCGGCAATCTTTAAATTCGATACAGAGATATCGACAAGATGCATGTGTGGCATATTTGAATAGGGCTATATTATGTTGCATATGAACCTTGTCAATATTGGCAAGGTTTTTTTATTGCATTGCCGGGAAAAATAAGGAGGAGTATCCAAAATGAAACTCATTTATGACATCGGCGACCGTCCCAAGTTCAGCAAAACAATCATTTTTGCGTTCCAGCAAATGATTGCGATTATGGCGGCAACATTGCTTGTCCCCATCTTAATGTCCACATTTGCGATGAGCAACGGCGAAACATTAAGCTTCGACCCTGCCGCGGCGTTGTTCGGCGCAGGTATCGGCACCCTCGTTTACATTCTCTGCACCAAGCGCAGAAGCCCTGTGTTCTTAGGTTCTTCGTTCACCTTCCTCGGCGCTTACGCTTCGGTTATCGGGATGAACTACGGCTATTGGGGCGTGCTGATCGGTATCGCCTTTGCAGGTCTTGTGTATGTTTTGCTTGCGGTCATCATTAAGTTGGTCGGCTCCAAATGGGTGAACAAACTGATGCCCGCCGTTATCATCGGGCCGATTGTGACCTTAATCGGTCTTTCTCTTTCCGGCACGGCAACCTCTTGGATGTCCGGCAACGGCGGCAGTGATTACAGCCTGTTGACCATCCTCATCGGTGCGGTCACATTCCTGACCATTGTGCTTGTTTCCGTAAAAGGCTCCAAAACCCTTCGCCTGATTCCGTTCATCATCGGCGTCGGCGCAGGCTATATTCTTGCGCTTGCATTCACCTTAATCGGTATGGCGGCAGATATGCCCGCATTGCAGATTTTGAGCTTTGACGCGTTCAAAGACGCGTTCGTACCGTTCGGGCTTACCTCAATTGTGGATTATCCGAAATTCACCTTCTTAAAAGCCATTACCGAGCATCCCGAAGGCGTTTTGCCGATTGACGGCGGCGCTTTGGGCAACATTGCGATGACCTTTGTGCCGATTGCGGTTGTGGAACTTGCACAGCACATTGCTGACCATAAGAATTTGAGCTCCATCATCAACAAGGATTTGATTACCGACCCGGGCCTTGACAAAACCTTGCTCGGCGACGGCCTCGGCTCGATTGTCGGCGGCATCTTCGGCGGTGCGGCAAACACCACCTACGGTGAATCCATCGGCTGTGTTGCCATTACCGGGAACGCTTCTATCGTCTCCATTATCACAGCTTCCTTTGGCTGTATGATTCTTTCGTTCCTGACGCCTTTTGTCGCGCTGATTAACTCTATTCCGAAATGCGTCATGGGCGGCGCTTGCGTCGCGCTGTACGGCTTCATCGCCGTATCGGGCTTGCAGATGCTCAAAAAGGTTGACCTCGGCAACAACAAAAATCTGTTTGTTGTCAGCGCCATCTTGGTAACCGGCATTGGCGGCTTGGCGCTCAACTTCGGTAAAAACGCCGCAACCGGCGGTCCGTTGCTGACCATTACCTCGCTTGCAACTGCACTGATCTTCGGTATCATCACCAATTTGGTCGTCAACGGCGGCAAAATGGGTACCGGTGAGGAAGAAACTCCCGATGCGCTGACCGGTGCGGCGGAAAATATGGGCAATGTTGAGTTTGAAGATACCAACAAAAAGAAATAAGCGGTTGCGTAAAGAACTGAAAAGGTAAGCGTAACTGCAAAAATCCCTCTTGAAACTTTATCAAGAGGGATTTTGTTTATTCGACGGAATTTGCGTTGACAAAACAGGCTTGTCTGTTTATAATACCTTTTGCATTGAAATGAAAATACAGGAGTCATCCAAAATGGTACATTGGCTTTTATCGGCGGCAGTCGCGTATTTGCTCGGCTCGCTGAGCTTCGGCATTATTTTGTCGAAACTGAAATACAAAAAAGACATTCGAGATTACGGCTCAAATAATGCGGGTATGACCAATACTTTGCGCACCTTCGGCAAGGGCGCGGCGGCGTTTGTGTTCATTTTTGACGCGCTCAAAGGCGTGGCGGCGGTACTTTTGGCAAAGTATTTGCTTTGCGGGGCAGAGGACCCTGTGTTGTGCGCCTATATCGCCGCATTTTTTGTGGTGCTCGGGCATATGTTCCCCGTGTATTTCGGTTTCAAGGGCGGTAAAGGTGCGGCAACGGCGCTCGGTGCGACGACGGCACTCCAACCGCTGACTTTTCCGCTTGTGATGCTTCCGTTCTTTATTGTTGTGCTGACCACAAAAATGGTGTCGCTCGCCTCGATTATTTCGGGCGCGCTTTTGCCCGTGGTCACATTCTGTATTTATTATTTTAAAGGTGAGCCGACGCTCGTCCCCACGGTTGGTACGGCGCTTTTGGCGGCGCTCATCATCTTTATGCACCGCTCCAACATCCAACGGATTATTAAGGGTGAGGAACGAAAAATCGGCTCTGACAAAGTCAAAACCGACGAAGATTTGCAGTCATAAATACAAAAAGAAGCAAAGAAGAATAGCCGCTTGCAACAGGATTTCCAGCGGCAGACCGACCATGAATTTTTTGTGCCGCGTTTTGTGGCGGATACAAAGCATGGTAAAGAGCATCGGTGCGGCGGCACCGAAAAAACCGACCAACAGAAGAGTCCGTTCGGGGACTCTTCTTTTTTTGTGCTTTGCCTGCGGTTTGCCGTTGTGCACCGCCGCAAGTTTGTCATAAACAGTCATAAGTACCCCGACTGCCGCAATACAAATAAACCAGAGCAGGATGTATGTGTCACGCATTGTGTTTCATCACCGCTTGTATTGTATGAAAATCATCACCATTTGTCAAATGGGGGCTGTTTATGCACAAACGAATTCTATTAGGGTGTATCTGTATTGCCGCGTTGCTTTGCGGGCTGTGGGCGTACAGCCGCGCAAAATCGGGCACGCCGCAACCCGAACCACAGCAAAACGAAGTGACCGAAACGGCACAAAACAGCGGGGAATTGCGTGCGGTATGGGTGAATTACAATGAACTGTCCATGAAAACCTATGAAAACGGCGGTACGGAAAGTGATTTTCGTGCAAAGGCAATGAAAATGTGCGAAAATATCCGCGCCGACGGCTTAAATACTGTGATTGTGCAGGTGCGCCCGTTTTGCGATGCGTTTTATCCGTCCAAATACTTCCCTTGGAGCGCATACCTGACGGGCACGCAGGGGCAGGCAGTCGACTATGACCCGCTTGAGGTGTTCATAGAATGTGCGCAGGCACAAAATCTTTCGGTACAGGCGTGGATAAACCCGTACCGCGTATTGCCGTCTACCGAATGGGAGTTGTTATCCGCCGACAATCCCGCGCGCAAATGGTACGAAGCGGGCAAAACCGAAAATCTGTTGCTGACAGGGGAGGGCATTTATTTAAATCCCGCGAGCACCGAAGTGCAAACACTGCTTTTAAACGGCGTGCGCGAAATTCTGGAAAACTACGCGGTGTCCGCTATCCATTTGGACGATTATTTCTACCCGACGACCGATTATGCGGTGGATGCGGACAGTTTCGCCGCCTATCTTGCGGCAGGGGGCACGCTTTCGCAGGACGATTGGCGGCGCGAGAATGTCAGCGCCTTTGTCAGCGCCCTGTATTCATTGGTGAAATCGGTCAACCCACAGGTGCAGGTTGTCATAAGTCCCGGCGGGGATTTGGAGCGCAATTACAATACCCTATATGCCGATGTGGCGCGCTGGGCGCGGGAGCCGGGGTATGTCGATGTGCTTTTGCCGCAACTGTACTTCGGCTTTGAAAATGAAAAGAAGCCGTTTGAACCCACCGCCTTGGAATGGGCGAATTTGCAGTATGCCGACGGGGTTTCCCTCTGTTACGGCCTTGCCGCATACAAATGTGGTAAAGCGGACGCCTATGCGGGGACGGGGGAGACGGAATGGACAGCGCATACCGACATTTTGGCACGGCAGGTTTCGTGCTGTCGGGGCTTGGCGCGCTGTGACGGATTTGCATTTTTTACCTATTCCAGCATTTACCAACAAAATTCCGAGGAAAATGTCAAAAAAGAGTGGAAAAATCTCAAAAATATGTTACAATGAAAACAATTGAGAAAGTTTGAAAAATTTGTGGAGATTGGGAAAATGCGGGAAATGCGAAAACGGTTGATTTGTGTGGCGGTGCTGGTTCTTTTGACGGTGCCGATTGTATATTTGGTGGCGTTGCAGGGCGTGGTGACCGCGGTTGTAACCAATAGTGAGCCCGAAGTCATTAAAACGACTGCGCCGCCCTCTGTTCCCGAAACAACCACGGCGGCGGATAGCCTCGTGCTCTCTGCACCGACTGAAAATCCCTGTACCGTGGAAACGCCGACCGTCAATATCAGCGGATATTGTGCGCCGCATTTGCCGCTTACGGTGAACGGGCAGACTGTGCCGACCTCGGCAGACGGGCAGTTTTCTTACGATTGTCCGCTGTCGGTCGGGGAGAATACCGTTACCGTTTCCAATACCGAAAAAGAAATTGTCTTAACCGTTACCTACGCACGCACACTTTTGCGCGCGGTCAATCCCGCACAGCGTGTTACAGCGCAGGGCGGAATGCTGTTGGAGGTTTCCTGCGAAGCGCTTGCAGGTGCCAAAGTGACCGCATCCCTTTCGGGACAGGTTGTTTCTCTTGCGCCGACGACGGACAATGCTTTGCCGGACGGTTTTGTGCAATACAGCGGGCAAATGACGCTCCCGGCTTCGCAGTATGAGGTGCAAAAACTCGGTAAAATTCGTTTTACGGCGACTTTTGACGGGCAAAGTCAAACGATTGCGGGCGGCAGTGTGCAAATTGAGGCGCTGACTTACGCCGACATTCCGATTGAAACGGGGCAGGGTGCGGTCAAAGCGCCGATTGTCTCCGGCGACGGGCTTGTGCAAACCTTAAATCCCGATACCGATTACGGGAAAGGCGTAGCGCGTATTCTCAAAATCACGGCGGATTATGCCGAAACCTGCCCGGGCAATACCGCAGACGATAAATCCTCTCCGCTTTGTACGCCGTTTTTACGCGGCACTTACGATTATGTAGTCGGCGAGGGGCACTTCGGGGATACGGACTATTATATCACCAAATCCGGCTATAAAGTCGAGCAGGCGAACAGCGAATGCTTTGACGGCTATATTTTACCGACGAACACGGTTTCGGTACATAAATCCTATACCGACGGCGAAACCACCGCCGTTCTCACGATGAATTGGAAGGTGCCGTTTGTCTCGGAACTGAAAAAACAGGCATATTACAAAGGGTATACCGGCAGAGTGTTCAATGTGACGAATTCCACGGCGGAATATATTGATTTTACCTTTTACTATACCAATGCCGCCGAAGGGGCGTTTGATTTCTCGGGCAGCAATACGGTGAGAAACGCCGAATGGGTCAATGTCGGCAAGGACGGGACAACCACCTTGCGTGTCTATTTGCGAAACAGCGGAAAGTTTTACGGCTACCGCGCATATTATGCGAGCGATAACCGTTTGGTGATTAGTTTCCGCAATCACCCGACAACGCTGTCTGATACCGTGATTTTGCTCGATCCCGGGCACGGCGGCAGAGACTGCGGTGCCATCGGTGCGAACGGTGTGTATGAAGCCACCTTGAATCTGCGCATTGCGGCGCTGGTGAAGCAAAAATTAGAGGCGGCAGGCGTGCGCGTGGTCATCTCCCGTACGGCGGATGTCTATGTGGACCCCGAAGCCCGACGCACCCTCGGACGGGAAACAGGCGCAGATGCGTTTGTTTCCATTCACTGTAATGCGAACAACAGTGCCTCTTTGAGCGGTACAGAGGTTTATTATTACCGCGCGTATGCCCAACCGCTTGCAAAAAGCATTCACGCGCAGTTGGTGACCGCATGGGAAGGCATATATGCAAATGACGCCTATATGCAGTCGCGCATTGTGCCCGAGGACGGCGGCGTGCGCTATTACCCGTTTAAGGTGACGCGCATTGAGGAATGCCCCGCGGTACTCATAGAATGCGGGTATCTTTCCAACGGTACGGAATGCAGTCAGCTCTGCTTACCTGCCGTGCAGGAAAGTATGGCGGACGCGATTGCCCGCGGCATTCTTTTATATTGTCAGCAATAAATTCGGAAAATAAGAAAGGATTACGGTGTTTCGGATGAAAGCCAAAAAATTTGCAATGTCTGTTTTGTCAGTGGTACTGCTTTTGTGTGTGACCGTATTACCGGTGCTTGCGTTGACCGGTACGGTGACAACGAATTCCGACCCGTTACAGGTACGCACGGGGCCCGGCACAGGCTATGATTTGCTGTATCTCAACGGGCAGGTTGTGCAGTTGCCGAAAGGCACGGCGGTTTCCGTTTTGGGTACATATCAAAGCGATAAAGGCGACACAACCAATTATCCCGTTTGGTATAAAATCACGGCGACCTTTAACGGGACAAGCGTGACAGGCTATGTCTCGGCGAAATATATCACCTTAGACCCCGAAACCACCACGCCGCCCGTTTCCGGCGAGGATATTGATATTTACGCCGTTCCCGAGGCTTACCGCCCGTACTTAAAGCCGTTAATGGAGGCACACCCGAATTGGCAATTCACCTTTGTCGATACGGGGCTTGATTGGAACGAGGTCATGGATAACGAGTGCTACCGCGGTGCACCGTTCCGCAATGTGGTCAGTCCGAGTTTAAAAGAAGAATATCGCTATAAAGACGAAAACGGTAATTATCTGAAATCGTCTGAAGGTTGGTATCAGGCGTCCGATGAAGTGATTGCCTATTATATGGATCCTCGTAATTTGATGACGGAAAGCCGTATTTTTCAGTTTGAATTGCAGGGCTTTAATGAAAGTCTGCAAACCGTCGAGGGTGTGGAAAGTATAATCAAAGGCAGTTTTATGGAGAATACCTATATTACCGCCGATGATGGCAGAAGCCTCACTTATGCGCAGGCCATTTTCGAGGCAGGGCAGAAGTCCGGCGCAAGCCCGTACTTTTTAGCGTCGAAAATCATTCAGGAAGTTTCGCGCAACGGCAGCGGCTCCACAAGCGGTAAATATATCGCCAAAGACGGTACGGATTTAAGCGGGTATTATAATTATTATAATATTAACGCGACTTCTGCAACCGATGACCCAATCAAACAGGGCTTGCAGTGGGCTTCGCAAGAGAACGGCAGTTACGGCAGACCGTGGACAAGCCCTTATAAATCGATTGTCGGCGGTGCACAGTGGATTGCGAACGGCTATATCAATAAGGGGCAGAATACGAATTATCTGCAAAAGTTTGATGTGGACAATTCCGACGGGCAACTGTATTGGCATCAGTATATGACCAATGTTGTCGGCGCGTGCAGTGAGGCAAATATCGCTTATAAAGGCTATGTCAATAACGATATGATAAACAATGATTTTGTGTTTGTGATTCCGTTGTATGAAAATTTACCGGAAAAGCGTTGCCGCTTGCCGTGGGATACCTCGGTAGACCCCGACCCGATTCCCGACCCGATTCCCGACCCGATTCCCGACCCTGAGCCGACCGAACCGCCTGCCAAGGGCGATTTGAACGGCGACAATCGAGTCACTGCGGTTGATGCGCGCTATGTTTTACAAATCGCTACCGGCGCACGTACGGCAGATGCCAACCAACTTGCGCAAGGGGATGTGAACGGGGACGGCAAAATCAATGCAACCGATGCGCGTTGGATTTTGCAAATGGCGTCCGGTACACGGGCAATTCCCACCGCGTAAATGTGCGTAATTGTTTGAAAGAAGCTGGGGAAAATGAAAAAAGCCATTCGGCGAGCGCTTTGTCTCTTGTTGGTGCTCTCCTTGTGCGGCAGTATGTTTATCTCTGCGGCGGCGAGCGATGTCGCAGTCGGTAAAATGCGCTGTGTCGGCGATGTCAATGACGACGGCAATCCCAATGCCGTAGATGCCCGTTGGATTTTGCAGGCATCAAGCGGTACGCGTTCGATTGCGGAATCGGATATGCTGTTTGCCGATATAAACGAGGACGGAAAAATCAATGCCGTCGATGCGCGCTGGATTTTGCAAACGGCGTCCGGCACGCGGGCACAGAAATGGTATGTGTTTTCAGAGGACGGCGCGTATGCACCTTTGCCGACCTATACCTGCGCAGAGGCTCTCAGCCTTGTTAATGCCGAAAGTGCAAAAATTGTAAATGCGGGCGGCTATGCTGTTCATGCCGATTGTGCTTATACCAAAAATGTGAAACTGTCAAGCAGTATTTCTACTTGGATTTTAAATCAAATTATTGCGTCCATCGTGCAGTCGATTGACCCGAATATGTCTATGGATTTGGACACGATTTTCGGGATGCTCGTCGGCATCGGGGAAACCGCCTATACCGTCGAAGCGCCGACAGGCGAATATCCGCGTTCTCCGGCGCAATATGATATGATTGCCATGTCTCTGCGAGAAAGCGATATTGTCTCGTACCGTCAAGAGGGGACAAAGCTGTATTTTACATTGCAGAATACGCAAAATCCCACCAAAAACGGCACAAGCACCCTCGGGCGTATGACTGAGAGTTTTCGCGAGCAAGCGGAATATATGACGCTCTTTTCGCAAGTCAGCGAAATGGTGACGGCAAACAAGTTCGACCAAAGCGTTACGGGCACAACGCTGTGCGTGACCGTGGAAAACGGCAAAATCACGGCAATGGAAATGCAGTATGACGATGCGTTCAGTTTCGATTTGGATTTAGATGCCTCTTCGCTGTCTGACTCCACGCTTGCTTCGCTTGCAAAAGTCCCCGTCAAGGGCACGGCAACTACCCGTACCGCAGTACAGTACAGCAACATAGCATATTAAATAACATATAATTAGAAAGCCTCGCCGACAAACATCGGCGGGGCTTTCTGCTATGAAGAATATTTTATATTTGTTTTGCTATGCCGAGAAAAGAGAAAAACATAAAAAGAAAAGCCGCGAATGCGACTTTTCTTTTTGGTGCGGATAACAGGAATTGAACCTGCATGAAGTTGCCTTCACTAGAACCTGAATCTAGCGCGTCTGCCAGTTCCGCCATATCCGCATAATCACATCAATCGGTATGCCCGCTTGACGCTCCAATATAATAGCACGATTGCCTTGCAATGTCAATCAATTTTTGAAAAAATATACCGTTTTGTTCTATGCCTTTTCCTCTGTTATATCGGAAAACTGTCGAAGCAAAAATTTTGCCACCCCGTCTTGTTCGTTGCTCGCAATCACAGCGGTTGCCTGTGCTTTGAGTTCGTCCACGGCATTTTCTACGGCATAGGCTTCATCTGCGGCGGCGAACAGCGTAACATCGTTGTAATTGTCCCCGAATACAACCAACCTGTCGGCGTTTACCAACGCTTTTACCTCATTTGCACCGTTCGCTTTCGACGCTTCGGCGCTGTAAACTTCTAAAAACCAATAGTCTGTGTAAGTATCACCGTAAAAGGAAAAATGCACGCCCTCGATTTTCTCCAAAAGTGCGGTAATCGGTTTGAGGCTTTCATAGGTGTCCACCAAATTCACATACACTGCGTGCTGTCCTTGGGGGATTTGCAAATGCTTTGTACAGTAAAATCGCTCGCCGAGCACTTTTTTGCGTGCATGGTAAAAATCACGGTTGATTTGCAAATCCAAACGCGTGTACTGCACGGAAATTTGCCCGTCCTCTCCGTACAAAAACAGCATCGGCGCTTTGTTACAGGCTTGAAACGCCGCCACAACTTCCGAAAAGGCGCGGGGCGCAATTTCGTGAAAGGAAACGATTTCGTCTTTCCCCAAATCATATAAAAACACGCCGTTCATTAAGATAAGCGGTGCGGGAATCGAAAGTTCTTGCAGTAGGTCTTTTACCGTCAAACTGCTTCGTGCGGTAGCAACCGAAAACAGCAATCCTCTTTGCGTAAGGGTGTTGATAATGCGGCGGCTCTTTTCTGAAACCGTGCCGCTGTTATCGAAAAATGTACCGTCTAAATCCGTAACATATAAAGTGCGCATAAATTCTCCGTTCGTTTTGTCGGTTGAAACTTTTTTGCTTTTGACAAAACAGTATTATATAAAATTTCGGCGGATTTTGCAACCGTTCGCTTTACAGGTGTACCGAAATATGGTATATTGAGAATAAACCGATAAACGGGACGGAGGGTATTATACGATGAAAACAAGAGGGCTTGCCGATTTTCGAGCCGAATACAATATTTGGCGTAAGGATTTGGCGGAAGAACTCGACTTGCGTGAAGGGGAGCTGGAACGCTTGGAGCTGACGGGCGAGGTGCCCGAAACGGCGGCGCAATTTTTGACGGAAAAATACGCGCTTCCCGAAAATTATTTTACCGAAGACATAGCGCGCGCGGCTGTGCTCGCCGCGGCGGCAGAACGGTACGAGCCGAAAAATCCGTTTGCGTACTTTTTAAAAGTCGGATTTATATGGGAATTGTTGGTTGGATTGGCATTTTATCTCCTGACCTTGCCATCGGCTGTTTCTGTTTTTTTAAACGATACAGTCAGTGTCAATTTAACCGTGATAGAAACAATCTGCCTCGGTATTGTCCAAATTGTTTCGGGGATTTACCTCGGCTCGCATATCCTCAAAAAGACCAATTTTCGCGGCAGTATTGCCGACTATGAATTTCTATATCCGTATTTGCCGGGGATTGTCGGCGGTTTGCTTACCGGTATGCTTCTCCACCCGGCGCAACTCTTGGCCGATGCCGATTCGATGCAGCGTGTGGCCTTCTCTGTTGGGTTGGAACTTATTGTTTCGTTACTCAGTGCGGCAATGGGAATTTTCTTTTTAGCCTTTTTGTTGGATACCGCCGCGCGTGCGGACGGGGAAGACAAAGACAAGCGTTTGAAAATTCTGTGCGCCGTTGTATTGGTTTCAAAATGCTTTGCGTATCTCGGGCTCATCGTACGCGGTTCCTTTTTTGAAGCAGACCTACTTTCTTGGGTGCAACGCGCGCTGTCACTCCTTTTGTTGCTTGCGGTACTGTACGGCGTGCTGTTCGGGGCCCGAAAAAATCCGCGTTTCAAAACGCTGTGGCTTACCGTTTTGCCGATTTTGGCTTTGGCTGAGCCGACGGTATTTGCCGTTATCAATACATTTTTGGGCTGACTGAAAAAGAGGGGAGGGAAACCGAATGCTGTCCGTTGCCATTTGTGATGATGAACCGCTTGTGCGCAAAGAGATTGCCGACCTTACCGCGGCGTATTTTGCCCGCGCGGATATTGACGGGCACTTGACGGAATTCTCCGATGGCGAAACGCTCGTTTCCGCTTATAAAAACGGTACGGCGGATTTTCAAATCGTCTTTTTAGACATCAAAATGCAGGGGATAAACGGTATTTCCGCCGCAAAACAACTGCGCGAATATGACGAAAGCACGCTGATTGTGTTTATCACCTCGTCGGCGGAATATGTGTTCCGCGGGTATGAGGTCAAAGCGTTTCGCTACATCTTAAAAACCGAATTACAGCACGCGTTCCGTAAAGTGTTGGAGGAGTGCGTAGCAGAACTTGCCGCCGCACCGCAGAAAATGTTTACCTTTCACGCCGATACGCGTGACATTACCGTGTACCTTGCCGACATTCTGTATTTTGAAAGCAGTCGTCGGCAGATTACCGTGCACTTGAAAAATGAGGAGTATACCTTTTACGGGAAATTAGACGCGTTGGAAAAAGACCTTGCCGACCGTGATTTTGTGCGCTGTCACCAAAGTTTTTTGGTCAACGCCAAACAGATTAAATCCGTGCAAAGCGATGCGCTGACCTTGCGCTCGGGCGAAACTTTACCCGTCAGCCGCAGTCGCCGCGAAGCGGTGCGTAAAGCGTCGCTGTGGGCGATGCGCTGAAAGGGGAGAAAGCAATGTTTGAAACCGTTTTATTTAATGCAGTAAAGGCGCTGTCCTCGGGCTTTGAAATGGTGTTCGCCTTTATTCTGCTTTCGCGGTTTTTCACAAAAAAATATGAAAGTCCCTGGCCGCAGCGCATTGCATTTTTGCTGTCGGCGGGGACGCTTTTTGTGTTGCAGGAGGTCGGCTACGCAGGCGAAGTGAAACTGCTTGCCGAATTTTTGTGGATTTTGGTGATTTCCTTTGTCCTTTATAGCGGCAAAAAGCGTGACCGCGTGGTGTTTTTGGCGGCATTTTTGCTGATGCTCGCCCTTTCAGACCTCGTGTCGGTATTCATTCTTTCGTGGGTACGCGAACGGTTGCCGTTTTTAGCGGGCGACAGTTTCTATTTCCGCTTGGTCAGTTTCGAGTTGCCGTATTTGATTATGCTTGCCGTGGTGCTGTTGTTAAGTCTGTTTATCCGCCGAAAGCAAGAGCATATCGCGTTTCGCTATTGGGTGATGCTGCTCAGCGTGCCCGTGGTGGCGCTTGTCACGCTGACGGTGTTCCAATACGCGCTCGAAAATTTGCCCGACAACCGCGAAATGCACACCTATATCTATATTTCTGCGGCGGGGCTTTTGTTTATTACCGTTTTAGTGTTCACGCTGTTTTCAAAGCTCCAAAATCAACTGACCATTGTGCATGATAACCGTGACCTGAAAATGCAAATGGATTTACAGCGGCAGTCGGTGGAAAAAATGGAAAATGCCTACAACCACACGCGTGAATTGCGCCACGATATGAAAAATCATATGGTGGCTTTGCGCGGGCTTTTGCAAAAAGGCGACACCGATGCGGCGCTTTCGTACTTGCAAACGATGCAAAGTGATATGGAAGACGCGACCTATTTTGCCGTAACGGGCAACACCGCCGTGGACGCGATTTTAAACGAAAAACTCTTAACCGCTCAACATCAGCAAACCAATTTGCGCTTTGACGCCGATTCTTTGAAAGAATGCCCCGCAAAACCGATGGATTTGTGCATCATTTTGAGCAATGCCCTCGACAATGCCTTGGAGGCGTGCGCCAAAATCGAGGACGAGCAAGAACGCGTGATTACCTTAAAAATCCGCGCCGATGAAGACACTGTTGTGCTGTCCGTGCAAAATCCTGTGGCAAAAATGCCGAAAAAGCGCGGGGCAACATACCTATCCGACAAGCTTGACCGCGAAAATCACGGCTTGGGGCTTTTGAGCATTCGCACCACCGCCGAAAAATACAACGGCGAAGTCCTCGCCGAATGTGAAAATAACGAATTTACCTTGCTTGTTCGTTTGCATTTTGCAGAAAGAAACGGCTAAACCCTACCAAAAGTTACAAAAAATCAACCAAAAATGACATTTCCGAAATATTTTCAGAAAAAAGTGCTATTGTTTAGGTGAAAACCAAACAACAGCACTTTTCGGTTTTTGGGAGGGAAATAGTATGACGCAGTTCTTTAAAAACGGCCTTGTCGGAATTCTCGGGTATCTCGCCGCCGAAGCGGTGATGATGGTTGGCAGTTTCTTTTTTGCGGACGGTCCGCACAGCCGTACGGATTGCATGATTTTAGGCATTGTGTATCTCGTGTCGCTTGCCGCCGCGTTTGCGGTCGGGCAATGGCGCGGAAAACAGTTTGAAAGTCGTTTAAAAACCGTTTTATCGGTACTTGCTTTGCCGGCTGTTTTTTTGGCTTACCCGCTTTTACTCGCGGTTATTTTTAATGCACAATGGGTAATGATTCCGTTGACATTCTCTTATCTGCCCGGAAACTTTTTGTGTATGGCAACGGATTATGGGTTGAATGAGTGGTATTTAACACTTTGTATGATTGGCGCGCCGCTGTGTATATTGCTTGCCACTGCCGTCGGTGCGCTCTTTTCCTATGACACCGCCGAGTAGGAATCGGATTTGATGTGCATGTAAGAAATGTCATCCTGAGCGAAGCGAAGGATCTCAACTACACAAAACGAAATCCTGCGAAATGAGATTCTTCGGCTACGCCTCAGAATGACAAAGGAGAAACGGG
>JBJEPU010000040.1:0-3135 GCA_051881395.1 Candidatus Fimenecus sp. | reverse complement strand
GTGCTGATTAAGGGTGCAAACTACTTGGAAACGCTTTCCAAAGCGGAAACCGTTGTGTTTGACAAAACCGGCACGCTCACCAACGGTACCTTTTCGGTAACGGCTATACACCCTCGTCAGATTTCGGAAGGGGAACTGTTAGACATTGCCGCAACGGCAGAAAGCTTTTCTTCCCATCCCATAGCCGTTTCGATTTTAAAGGCGCACGGCGGGCATATTGACAAAAGCCGTATCGGCGGCATTGAGGAGCTTTCCGGACGTGGCATTCACGCCGTGATTGACGGAAAATCCGTATATGTCGGGAACGGTGTTCTGATGCAGTCTGTCGGTGCCGATTTTCACGAATGTAAAACAGTTGGAACCACGGTGCATATTGCCGTAGACAGTGTGTATGCAGGGCATATTGTTATTGCCGATACCGTAAAGCCTGACGCCAAGTCCGCAGTGGAACAGTTGAAAGCTTCCGGTATTCACAAAACGGTTATGCTGACGGGTGACAGCGATAAGGTCGGGCAGGCGGTTGCAAAAGAACTCGGCATTGATGAAGCCTATACACAGTTGATGCCCGATGATAAGGTCGAAAAGACGGAAAAACTGCTTGCAGAAAAGAGCACAAAATCCACATTAGCGTTTGTCGGTGACGGTATTAACGATGCACCCGTGCTTGCGCGTGCCGATGTCGGGATTGCCATGGGTGCACTCGGTAGTGACGCAGCGATTGAAGCGGCCGATGTGGTTTTGATGGACGACAAGCCAGCAAAGCTCGTAACAGCCATCAAAATTTCTAGAAAAACCATGCAAATTGTTCGCCAAAACATTGTATTTGCACTGACCGTGAAAGCGGTTGTACTGCTGTTAAGTGCATTCGGGCTTGCAAGTATGTGGTTTGCTGTGTTTGCCGACGTCGGCGTAATGATTTTGGCGGTCTGTAACGCTGTGCGCGCAATGCACTATAAAAAATAAAATTTCCGAAAGGAAAACGAGAAACTTTATAACGGTTTCCCGTTTTCCTTCTTTTTTCTTTTAAAGAAAGTCTTGTACTTTTTTGCAACATTTGGTACAATATTTGTGTAATAACTTGTGTTTGTTTCTGCGAGGTGTTTTTTATGAAAAAAACAGGTGCCAAAAAAGCGCTTTGCATACTGCTCGCGGCTTTCCTGCTCGGGCTTTCCTTGCCGTTCACGGCTTTACCTGTATTTGCGGAAGATGCAGTTTTTTCTTATTCGGTTTTATCGGAAGATGAAAAAACAGCGGAAATTGCGGGATATACGGGTACTGGCGCGCAAGTGGTCATTCCTTCTGAGATAGACGGTTATCAGATTGTGCGAATCGGTGCATACGTATTTATGGGAAACAGCACAATGGAATCTGTTTCGTTGCCGGAAACGGTCAAAGAAATTGGCAAAGGCGCATTCGGTGTGTGTGAAAAGCTGACAAACATTACTTTGCCGAGCGGCGTTACAGTTATTGAGCCGTTGGCTTTTGCCGGTTGCGTTTCCATGACGGGTATTTCAGTTTCACGCTACAATCCCGCTTTTACCGCGCGTGACGGTGTATTGCTCAATAAAGACGGTACTCGACTGATAGCCTACCCGGCAGGGAAAGCGGATACGGCATACAGTGTGCCCAAAAGCGTGGCGGAAATTGCGGAGTTTGCATTTTTCAGTTGCTTCACTTTGCAGGAAGTGACCCTTCCGCAAAGTGTGAAAGCCATCGGTATTTCTGCATTTCAAGGCTGTGCCGCGTTGCAGGAAATTTCGTTACGGTACGGGTTGGAAACCATTGGGGAATACGCGTTCAATGAATGTTCGGCACTGACGGAAATTTCGATTCCCTTTGGCGTTACCGCACTTGAAAACTCGACTTTTGAAGGGTGTTCTGCCTTGGAATCTGTTTCGTTGCCCAATTCTTTAAGCACAATCGGTGAATATGCCTTTGCAAGCTGCCGTGCCTTAAAGCAAATTGTATTGCCGAACAGTGTTTCTGCCATTGGGAAAAGCGCGTTCAGCGGATGTACTGCATTGACTTCGGTCAACATTCCGGACAGAGTGACTGCAATTGAGGCGTATACTTTTTCTACCACAGAAGCACTGAAAGAAATTACCGTTCCGAGCAGTGTGACTGCGATTGATGAATTTGCTTTTTCTTATTCGGGATTGACTACGATTTTCGGATATAGCGATTCTGTTGCCGAGACCTTTGCCGCAAAAAACGGTATTTCATTTGTTTCACTTCTGCCGCCAACAGGTATTCCCGGCGACTTAAATCAAGACGGCACATCCGATTTGACAGATTATGCATTGCTGTCTTCGTTAGCCATCGGCGCACAGTTCCCAACGGCGTTGGAAACAGAGATTGCGGATTTAAATGCAGATACGGCAGTGGATTTCTTTGATGTTTCGCTGTTGAATTTGGTTTTAAACGGTTATTGCAATTTGCCGGGTGATTTAGACGGGAACGGCATTTGCGATGCGACGGACGCCGCAACTTTATCGGCATATTTGTCCGGTGATGTAGACTTGACGGACAGACAAAAATCGGCGGCGGATATAAACTGTGACGGTGCTGTCACGGACGCAGACGCAGTCCTCCTTGCGAAAAGAGCAGAAATGTACCAAAAGTATCAAGATAGCTTATCGGCATAAACTAAAACGCAGCAGACGGTATCTTGTCTGCTGCGTTTTTTGCATGAAAGCGTCTGTATGCAGTTACTGTACTTTGTAGCCCTCCGCTTCAACTGCCGATTTGAGCACATCATCGGCAACCTCTTTGCAGAGCGTAACGATAGCCGAGCCGCTTTCGTGGCTGACCTTTGCGTTTTCTACGCCGTCAATCGCCTCCAAAGCCGATTTGACATGTGCCTCGCAGTGCCCGCACATCATGCCGTCGATTTTTAATGTTTTTTCCATGTTGTTTTCCTCCTTTAAGCCGATGACCGGCTTATTTTTTTGCTTTTTATTTTGTTGATAGAGCTTAAAAAAGTTTAAGCGAAGTGCATTTGTAACCACACAAAAACTTGATAGGCTCATAGCCGCCGCGGCAAATATCGGGTTTAATGTCCAACCGAACAGGGGAATCAGTGCACCTGCCGCAAGCGGTATGCCAATTGTATTATATAGAAATGCCCAAAATAGA
>JBJEPU010000039.1:0-17610 GCA_051881395.1 Candidatus Fimenecus sp. | reverse complement strand
CGGGTACGCTTTACAATTTGGTCGGGTTTCAAACCAACTTAAAATTCGGCGAGCAAAAGCGCGTGTTTTCGATGTTTCCGGCGCTCAAAAATGCGGAGTTTGTCCGCTACGGCGTGATGCATCGCAATACATTTTTAGATTCCCCGCGCCACTTAAACGGCGATTTCAGTTTGCGCAACCGCCCCGAAATTTTCTTTGCGGGGCAAATTACGGGCGTGGAGGGGTATATGGAGTCCGCCGCGTCGGGCATTTTGGCGGGGCTCAACGCCGCACGGCGCTTAAAGGCTCTGCAAACGGTGATTTTACCCGAAACGACCATGATGGGCGCACTCTCGCGGTATATCAGTGACAAAAGCGTGCGCGATTTTCAACCGATGGGTGCGAATTTCGGCGTACTGCCGCCGCTCGACGAAAAAATCCGCGATAAAGCCTTGCGCTATACCGCGCTTGCCGACCGTGCCGCGGCAGATTTGCAGAAATTTAGGGAGGAACAAGGGCTATGAATATTTTAATAGACGCATTCGGCGGTGACAACGCCCCGCTCGAAATCATCAAAGGTGCGTTAGACGCGGCGAAAGAATACGGCGTTTCTGCCACCTTGGTTGGGGATACCGAAAAAATTAAAGCCTGTGCCAAGGAGAACAATTTAGATATTACGGCATTAGAAATTTTACAGGCAGACGAAGTGTTCGAAATGGAAACCCAGCCGACCGAGATTATCAAATCACGCAAAAACACTTCGATGGCGGTAGGACTGCAAGCGCTTGCCGACGGCAAGGGCGACGCCTTTGTTTCGGCAGGCAGTACGGGCGCTTTGCTTGTGGGCGCGACCTTTATTGTCAAGCGGATTAAAGGCGTAAAACGCCCGGTTATCGGCGGTGTAATGCCCTCGGCGCAAAAGCCCTTTATTTTGGTGGATACGGGCGCGAATGTGGAGTGCAGTGTGCCGATGCTTTGCCAGTTCGCGCATTTGGGCAACATTTATATGCAAAAGATTTTGGGTGTCGAAAATCCGCGCGTAGCGCTCGCCAATATCGGTGTGGAGGAAACCAAAGGCACCAAATTGCAGGTGGAAGCCTACAAAGCTCTCTCGGAACAGCCCGATTTAAACTTTATCGGGAATATTGAAGTGCGCGATATTGCATTCGGCAAAGCCGATGTGATTGTCGCCGACGGCTTTACGGGCAATGTCATTCTCAAAATGTACGAGGGCGTTGCCAAAATGATTACCACAGAACTGAAAACCATGTTCAAGAAAAACCCCGTGACGATGCTTTCCTACCTCGGCGTAAAATCGGGTATGGACGCGTTTTCGGAAAAAATGAACTACAAAAAGTACGGCGGCGCGCCGATTATCGGCGTGCAGAAAACTGTGATTAAGGCGCACGGCTCGTCCGATGCCTATGCGATTAAAAACGCTGTGCGGCAGGCGGTGGACTGCGTGACGGGCGATGTCGCGGGCGCTGTGGCAAAAACCTTGGGGAAAGGTGAGGGGAAAGATGCAGAACTTACAGAATAATTTGGGGTACACCTTTAAAAATCCCGATTTGCTTTCCCGTGCGCTGACCCATTCGTCTTACGCAAACGAATACCATACGGGCACAGGCGACAACGAACGGCTGGAATTTTTGGGCGACTCGGTTTTGGGCTTTATCACGGCGGAATATCTGTTTGCCAATCACAAGGATTTCCCCGAAGGGGAGCTTACAAAACTGCGCGCCTATGCGGTGTGCGAAAAAAGTCTGTTTGCCTACGCCAAAGAAATTGAACTCGGCAAATACTTAAAACTCGGCAAAGGCGAGGAGCGCACCGGCGGCAGAAACCGCGCCTCGGTGCTGTCCGACGCATTTGAGGCGGTCATTGCCGCGATTTATTTGGACGGCGGTATGGACGAAGCCAAAAAATTCGTTTTGCGCTTTGTGGTGCCCTATGTCGAGGCAAAGCCGACCTTTAAAGACTACAAAACGATGCTCCAAGAGGTGGTACAGCAAAACCACGGCGAGGCGCTCGAATATGTGCTGGTATCCGAATCGGGCCCCGACCACGACAAGCATTTTGAAATGGAAGTGCACTTAAACAGCAATGTTTTGGGGCGCGGCGTCGGCGGCAGTAAAAAGAAAGCCGAGCAAAACGCCGCCAAAGAGGCGTTGGAGCTGATGGGCATTGAAACACGCTAATGTCGCGCTGTTTGTGCCGCATAAGGGGTGCAAACACGCGTGCAGTTTTTGCAATCAAACCACGATTTCAGGGGCAAATAACGCCCCGACGCCCGACGATGTGCGCCGTGCGTGCGAAATCGCCGTAAACAGTCAAAAATGCAATCCCGAAGAAAGTGAAATCGCGTTTTTCGGGGGTAGCTTTACCGCAATCGAAAGGGAATATATGCGCGCCCTTTTGACTGCGGCATTGCCGTATATACAGGGCGGTTTTTTCCGCGGCGTGCGCATTTCCACACGCCCCGACTGTATCGACCGCGAAATTTTAACGGAATTAAAGAACTACGGCGTGACGACCATAGAACTCGGCGCGCAAAGTATGTCCGATGCGGTTTTACTTGCCAATTCCCGCGGGCATACGGCAAACGATGTGCGATATGCGTCCGCGCTTATTCGCGAAGCGGGATTTTCCTTAGGACTGCAAATGATGACGGGGCTGTATTTAAGCAATGACGAAACCGATTTGCGCTCGGCAGAGGAACTGATTGCTTTACAGCCCGACTGTGTGCGTATTTACCCGACGGTGGTTTTAGAAGGCACGTACCTTGCCACACTTTACAAAAGCGGCGACTACACCCCGCAGACCTTAGAAACAGCCGTTCCCCTGTGCGCAAAACTGCTACTGCGGTTTCACGAGGCGGGCATTCCCGTCATTCGTTTGGGACTGCACAGCGGCGGCAATGTCGAGGAAGGGTATCTGGCGGGCGCATACCACCCCGCGTTTCGCGAGCTTTGCGAGGGCGAGATTTATTTGCAAAAAATACTTGAAAAACTGCGCGCTCTGCCGCGCGACAGAGAATATCTTATCGAAGTCCCCGAAAAATCCCTTTCCAAAGCCAAAGGACAGCAGAAAAGGAACGAAAAAGCATTGCGAAATCTCGGATTTCGGTGTAAAATAAAAGGTAATATATTTTTAAAGGATTACGAAATTCAAATAAAGGAATTAGGCTATGATTTTAAAGTCGCTGGAAATGCAGGGGTTTAAGTCCTTTCCGGACAAAACCGTGCTGGAATTTAATAAGGGCATTACCGCGGTTGTCGGGCCGAACGGCAGCGGCAAAAGCAACATTTCCGACGCAGTGCGCTGGGTGCTCGGCGAGCAGTCCACCAAAAACTTGCGCGGGTCGAAAATGGAAGATGTTGTCTTTATGGGCACGGACCTGCGCAAAGCCAAAGGCTATGCGGAGGTCACCCTGCGTTTTGACAACAAGGACCGCACGTTGTCGAAAGATACGGACGAGGTGTCGGTTACGCGCCGCTATTACCGTTCGGGCGAGAGCGAATACATCATCAACGGCGAAAACGCCCGCCTGCGCGATATTAACGAGTTGTTTATGGACACAGGCCTCGGGCGCGACGGGTACTCTATCGTCGGGCAGGGCAAAATTGCCGAAATGGTATCGTCCAAAGCCGCCGAGCGCCGCGATATGCTCGAAGAAGCGGCGGGGATTTCTCACTTCCGCTACCGCCGCAACGATGCGAACAAGCGCCTTGCCGCCGCGGAGGAAAATCTGTTGCGCCTGCGCGACATTTTGACGGAACTGGAAGGACGCGTCGGGCCTTTAAAAACGCAAAGCGAAAAGGCACAGAAGTTTTTGGTGCTTGCCGAGGAGAAAAAGCAACTTGAAATCGGCACATGGCTTTATACGATTGACAGAACCAACGACCGCCTGCGTGAGCAGGAGCATAAAATTGCCACCGCCGAGGCAGGGCACAAGGCGGCGGCGGACGAGCTCGAAAAAATTGGCGAAAAAATTGACAACGCCGCCGAGAAAACCCGCGAAATCAATGTGCAGATTGAAGAAATCCGCAACGCCGCCGCACATTTTGAGGAGCAGGCGTCTGCGCTTGATGCACAGGCTCGCGTGGAGGAAAACTCCGTTTTACATAATACCGAGGCCATGGAGCGCCTCAAAGCGGACAAGCTGTCCGAAAACGAAACCGAACAGCATTTGGAAGAACGCATTGCCGAATGCCGCGCCACAGCCGAGCAAAGCGAACAGGCGGCGACCGCCTTGCAGGCGGAGCTTTCCGCCCTTGCCGACGCGCAGGAGAAAAACACAGGCGACGCCGCGCAGTATTCCGAAGCGGCGGCGGCACTTTCCGCAGAGGTTTCCGCATTGTCGGTGGCGATTGCCGACAACCGCGTGACAGCCGAAACCGCCAATTCCTCGGTGGAGGAAATCCGCACCCGCATTGCGGCGATTGACGCGCAACTCGGCGGGCGGCAGGACACCTACGAAACCTACAAGCAAAACAAAGAAAAGGCACTCTCCGCGCTGAACACCTGCCTTGAAACCATACAAAGCGTGCAAAACGCAATGGACGGCTATTCCATGCGCTTTGAAAGCCGCGCAAAAAAAGCGGAAACCATTAAGCAAAATATCGAAGAAAAAGAGCGCGAGGTACACAAAACGGCGGACCGTATCCGTCTGCTTTCCGACCTTGAAAAGAATATGGAGGGCTACCAAGGTGCGGTGAAAGCGGTGATGCGCGAAGCGGGGCGCGGGGCACTGCGCGGCATACACGGGCCGCTGTCCCAACTGATTACCGTGAAACCCAAATACACGGCGGCGATTGAAACCGCCCTCGGCGCGGCAATCCAGAATATTGTCACCGACACCGAAAACGATGCCAAACGCGCCATTCAGTTTTTGAAGGAGTCCCGCGCAGGACGCGCGACTTTCCTGCCGATTGCGGCAATCCGCGCCCGCGAATTCACCGAAAAGGGCTTGGATGACCAGGACGGCTTTGTCAGCATGGCGGCGGATTTGGTGGCCACCGACAAGCAGTATACCGAAATTATCCGCGCGCAGTTGGCGCGTACTGTTGTGGCGGAGGATATGGATGCCGCGATTGCGATTGCGAAAAAGTATAACTACCGTTTCCGCATTGTCACGCTAGACGGGCAGGTCATTAACGCAGGCGGCTCGATGACGGGCGGATCGCGCGCACAGAACGCGGGCATTTTAATCCGTGGCAACGAAATCGAAAAACTGCAAAAAGAGTTGAACGCGGCACAAACCGAATTGGCAACGATGCAGTCCGACTATAAACTGTTCACCGAGGACCTCGCCGCCGCGCGTGCGGAATTGGAGGGCGCGCAGGGCGACCTGTTGCGTGCGAACGAGGAAAAAATCCGTTGCGAGGGCGAATTAAAACTCGCCGAGGAACAGCTTTCGTCCGTATCGGGCACAGTGCGCGAATTGGCAGAGGAAAAAGAAACGTTGGAACAGCGTGCCGAAACCGTGCTCAAAAATGCCGCCGCCGCGCGGCAGGCGCTGGAAACGCAGACCGCCGAACTGCATGAAAAAGAACAGGCACTTGAAAAACTGACGGGCGACCGCGAGGCGCTTTCCACCGCGCGGGAGGAACTTTCAAAAAAAGCGGCGGAATTGCGGTTGCAAATTATGGCGCTTGAAAAAGATGCGCAGTCCGCACGCGACGAAATACAGCATTTGGAAAACCGTAAGTCGAGCCATACCGACAAGCAGGGCTCTTTGGACAGCGAAATCGCCGCCTACGAGGCGAAAAACGCCGAACTGCTTCAAAATATTGAGAATTTAAAAGCAAACGCCGCAAAGCTGCGGGAAAACAACGGCACTTCGCGTGCGCAAATCGACGAATTGCTGACACAGCGCGATGCACTCGAAAAAGAAACCAACGATTTGCGCACCTTGGAACGCGCAAAATCCGTGGAGCGTGAGAATTTAAGCGGCGAGCTTGCCCGCTTAGAGGAACGCAAAATCGCGATGCGCAAGGAGTATGACGACCTGACTGCCAAGCTGTTTGAGGAATACAGCTTAACGCGGCGCGAGGCGGCGGCGCTGGAAATCGAAATTGAAGATTTCTCGGCGGCAAATAAGCGCTTAAACGAATTAAAAGGGCAAATCCGCGCGCTCGGCTCTGTCAATGTTTCGGCGATTGAAGAATACAAAGAGGTTTCCGAGCGATACGAATTTATGTCCGCGCAAATTTCCGATGTCGAGCGCTCGCGCGACGAGCTCAACAAGTTAATCCGCGAACTGACGGACAATATGGCACAGCAGTTCCGCGATAAATTCCGTTTAATTAACACCGCATTCGGTGAAACCTTTTCCGAACTGTTCGGCGGCGGCAGGGCAGAGCTCCTGCTTTCCGACGAGCACGATATTCTCGAAAGCGATATTGAGATTAAAGTCCAGCCGCCCGGGAAAAACTTAAAGAGTATTGAGCCGCTGTCGGGCGGGGAAAAGGGCTTGGCGGCAATCTCGTTACTGTTTGCGATTTTGAAGGTCACGCCTGCGCCGTTCTGTATTTTCGACGAGGTCGAAGCGGCGCTGGACGATGTGAATGTGTCGCGCTACGCGCAGTATGTGCGCCGTATGACCAAAAACACGCAGTTCATTTTGATTACGCACCGCCGCGGCACCATGGAAGAAGCCGATGTGCTTTACGGCGTGACCATGCAGGAGAGCGGCGTATCGAAACTGCTCGAACTTAAAACCGCCGAAATGGCGAAACAGCTTGGGCTCGCGTAATCTTTTGCGCATTGCACATTTTCCCTCCGGTATCTCGCGTACCTTTGTACGCGTCGCCGTCGGGAAAATGCACACTGCATCAAAATCTTACGCTACGCCGAGGCTCGCGTGTATTGGCTGTTTGTCACATTTTTTCCCTGCAACCTCGCGTACCTTTGTACGCGTCGCCGAGTTCCGAACGCGTAGGGGCGACAACTCGGCGCCCCGCGGGCGACACAGTTCGCCCCTACGAATTGTAGGGAACGACCTGCGTGTCGTTTCGAAAATCATAAAAAAATTTTAAATTTGTCATTCTGAACGAAGTGAAGAATCTTAAATCGCACAGAAATATTTTGAACGAGATTCTTCGCCTGCCGGCGCAGAATGACAAACAAGAGGGCGCGCGATGCACGCCCCTACAAATAACAATAACCGTGTCATTCCGATGGAAAGGAAAAAACGATGGGCATTTTCAGTAAAATCAATTTCGGACTTACCAAAACCCGCAACAAAATGGCGGGCGCGATTGACGATTTGTTCGGCGATGTCGAGGAAATCACCGATGACCTCTATGCAGAACTTGAAGAAATCCTCGTCATGAGCGATGTCGGCGTGCCGACTGCCGTGGAAATCACCGAACGGTTGAAAAAGTCAGTCAGCGAAAAGCATTTGCGCGGCGCTGAGGCAGTCAAAGAGGAAATCAAGGAAATCGTTGCCGAACTGTTGGACGGCGGCGAGGATATGGGGCTTGTCACCGTGCCGTCGGTGGTGTTGGTCATCGGCGTTAACGGCGTTGGCAAAACCACCACAATCGGTAAACTTGCCGCAATGTATAAAAAAGAGGGCAAGCGCGTCATTTTGGGCGCGGCGGACACCTTCCGCGCGGCGGCGATTGACCAGCTCGATATTTGGGCAAAGCGCTCCGATGTGGAGATTATCAAGCACAGCGAGGGCGCAGACCCCGCGGCGGTGGTGTTTGACACAGTTTCTGCGGCAAAAGCACGCGACTGCGATATTGTGATTATCGACACCGCAGGGCGCCTTCACAACAAAAAGAATTTGATGGACGAGCTTGCCAAGATTTACCGCGTGATTGACCGAGAACTGCCGTATTCCGACCGCGAAGTGCTGTTGGTGCTCGACGCGACCACGGGGCAGAATGCCGTCAACCAAGCGCGTGAATTCAAAAATGTTGCCGACATTACGGGCATTGTGCTTACAAAATTGGACGGCACGGCGCGCGGCGGCGTGGTACTCGCCATTAAGAACGAATTGGGCATTCCCGTAAAATTTGTGGGCGTGGGCGAGCAAATTGACGATTTACAGCCTTTCAAGCCCCGCGCGTTTGCGGACGGGCTGTTCCAGAAAATGGACTATGCCGAAGAGGAGGAAGCGTCCGATGAAGAAAATAACGAAACAGATGTGGAAACTGACGGGCAAGACCTTCCGTCTGCTGGATACACCCCCACAGCACGAGATATTCCCGAAAACGAACCCCTTAGCGGTGCACAGGACACTGCGGCACCCGAAGAAGAAAGCGCCCCTGCCGCTTCGCGAGCAGATGAAGCAGGAGTTTCGGAATTGGAACAGAGTGCGGGAGAAGTAACCGAAGAAGAACCCGCCGAACCCAAGAAAAAGGAGAAAAAACGCTTTGGATTTTTTAATCGCCACGCATAATCTCAAAAAACGCGATGAATTACAACGCATTTTGTCGCCCTTAGGGGTAACCGTGCTGACCGCCGACGAAGCAGGCGTCGATTTGACCGATGTGGAGGAAACGGGCACAACCTTTGAAGAAAATGCCCTGTTAAAAGCGCGTTCGGGCGCAAAAGAGGGCAATATGCCCTGCATTGCCGATGATTCGGGACTTTGCGTCGATGCGCTCGACGGTGCGCCGGGCGTGTATTCCGCACGCTTTGCAGGCGAACACGGTAATGACGCAAAAAACAATCAAAAATTATTGGATTTGTTAAAAGATGTGCCGAAAGAACGCCGTACCGCGCGCTTTGTCAGCGCCGTAGCGTGCGTATTCCCCGATGGGCGTGAGCTGACGGTGCGCGGCACTTGTGAGGGTTTCATCGGTTATGCGCCCAAAGGCGAAAACGGCTTTGGCTATGACCCGCTGTTTTACAGAGGTGAGCGCACCTTTGCCGAATTTACCGCCGCCGAAAAGGACGCGGTTTCCCACCGCGGCAACGCCCTGCGCGCCCTCGCAAAGGAGTTGCCGAAGTATTTATAATTTTCTACAAGCACAAGTTTTATTTGTCATTCTGAACAAAGTGAAGAATCTCAACCAGCACAAAGAAATGTGCGAAATGAGATTCTTCGCCTAACGGCTCAGAATGACAAACGGGCGGGCGAACACAGTTCGCTTCTGCGAATTGTAGGGAACGACCTAAGTGTCGTTCCGCAAAGTCATATCAAATTCACGGGCGGGCGTGGAAACCTGCCCCTACAACGGGGCGCCGAGTCGTCGACCGCTACAACAAATAAAGAAATGAACCAAGGAGCGTATTATGACCTCAAAAGAACGCGCGGCTTTGCGCGCACAGGCAAATTCCATAAAAGCGCTGTTTCAAGTCGGCAAAGAGGGCGTCACCGATGCCCTGATTAAACAGACCGACGACGCGCTCGAAGCGCGGGAACTGATAAAACTGAAAGTATTGCTGGAAACCGCGCCCGAAAAGCCGTACGATATTGCCGATAAATTGGCGGCGGCAACCCATGCCGAAGTGGTTTCGGTGGTGGGCGGCTCGATGGTCTTTTACCGCTACAACAAAAAACTGCACGAAAAGAAAAAGAAATAAACAGAGGCGGTTTTTATGAAAATCGGTTTGTTCGGCGGGACCTTTAACCCGCCGCACAAGGGGCACGAACGCTTGCTTGCGCAGTTTTGCGAACAACTGCAATTCGACAAGGTTTTTGTGGTGCCCGACAAGCGCCCCGTACACAAAATCTGTGACGATTTGGCGCTCGACAGCGAACGGCTCGAAATGTGCCGTTTGGCGTTTCAAGACCCGAAATATGAAGTCAGTTCTATGGAAATCGACCGCGCAACGGACAGTTATACCGTGTATACCGTTCGTGAACTTGCGGCGCAGTACCCGAACGCCGAATTGTATTTGATTATCGGTTCGGATATGTTTCTTTCGTTCCACAAGTGGTACAAATATCGTGAAATTTTGGAAAAATGCACGCTCTGCGTTGCCTCACGCGAATCGGAAGTCGATATAAATACTCTGCGCAGTTACGCATTTTCGCAATTTCGGATTTATATTAAAGAAAATGCGGGAAACCACATTTTGCTTTCTCCCGTCGAGCCGTTTGAAATCAGCTCGTCTCAACTGCGCGAGCGGTTAGCAAACAGAGAAGATGTCAGCGCATATCTTTCGCCGCAGGTCGAAAACTATATCAAGGAAAAGAAGCTGTATGGATACCGAACGCAACGCTGAATTTTTGGAAGAAATTAAAAAGCACTTAAATCCCGACCGCCTGTACCATTCGCTGAATGTTGCGGATGAGGCGAAAAAACTCGCTTTGCACTACGGCGCGGACGAAAAAAAAGCATTTACCGCGGGGCTTTTGCACGATATTATGAAAAATACTGCGCCTGCGGATTTATTGAAATTTTTTGAAGACAATGGTATAATGCTCACGAAAACTGAGCAAATCAGCCCCAAAACCTGGCATGCGATTGCGGGCGCCGCTTACTGCGAACGCGTTTTGGGTGTGACGGATACAGAGATACTTTCCGCCATACGCTACCACACCACCGCGCGCGCGGGCATGACGCTTTTGGAAAAGGTCATTTTCATTGCGGACTTCATTTCCGCCGACCGTGATTATGACGGCGTAGACCGTATGCGCGAAAAAGCGTATGTGTCGCTGGAATGTGCCATGGAAGAGGGCTTGCAGTTTACCTTGGAGGAGCTTGCGCACAACGGCTGGGCAATCCACGAGGACAGCGTGGATGCCTACAACGAAATTCTATATCAAAGAAAGGACGAAACCGAATGACACCGAAAGAATTACTTTTTTCTGCCGTGCAAATTCTCGACAAGAAAAAAGGTATGGATATAAAAGCCTTGGAAATTACGGAGATTTCCTCCGTAGCGGATTATTTTCTGCTTGCCACAGGTACTTCCTCCACGCATATCCGCGCATTGGCGGACGAAGTGGACGAGGAGCTCTCGAAATTGGGCGTACAGCCCGACCATATTGAAGGGAAAACCACGGGCTGGATTTTACTTGACTACAAAAGCGTGGTTGTGCACATTTTCACCCAAAGCGAGCGCGAGCTTTTCAATTTGGAAAAACTGTGGGGCGACGCGAAAGAGATCGATTTGAACGACCTTTTAACGGACTGAATCCGTGATAGATAAATTTTGACTACACAGGCAAAGGATGCGTTGTTATGGAATATAATTTTAAAGAAGCAGAGCCGAAATGGCAACAAAAATGGGAGGAAGAAGGCGTTTTCCACGCGGTGGATAATGACGACCGCCCGAAATTTTACGGCCTTGTCGAATTCCCGTATCCGTCGGGCGCGGGGATGCACGTCGGGCATATCAAAGCGTACAGCGGCTTGGAGGTCGTTTCGCGCAAGCGCCGCTTAGAGGGGTACAATGTCCTGTTCCCGATAGGCTTTGACGCGTACGGACTTCCGACCGAAAATTACGCCATTAAAACCGGTATTCATCCGCGCAAGGTCACGGACACAAATATCGAAAAATTTACAAGCCAATTAAAAAAGGTCGGCTTTTCGTTCGATTGGACGCGTGTGATTGACACCACCGAAGAGGGCTATTATAAGTGGACGCAGTGGATTTTCCTCAAAATGTTTGAAAACGGGCTTGCGTTCCGCGACAAAACGCTTGTCAACTACTGCCCGTCCTGCAAGGTCGTGCTTTCCAATGAGGACTCCCAAGGCGGCAAGTGCGATATTTGCCACAGCGATGTGGTGCAGAAGTCCAAGGATGTTTGGTATTTGCGCATCACCGAATATGCCGACAAGCTGCTCGAAGGCTTGGAAACGGTGGATTACCTGCCGAATGTAAAGCAACAGCAGGTCAACTGGATTGGCAAGTCCCGCGGCGCATTTGTGAATTTCACCTTGAAAGATGTGCCCGAAACCCTGCGCATTTACACCACCCGCCCTGACACGCTGTTCGGCGTGACCTTTATGGTTATGGCGCCCGAACATCCGTTGATTGACAAATACCAAGACCGCATTGCCAATATGGACGCGGTGAAAGATTACCGCGCCGAATGCGCGAAAAAGACCGAATTTGAGCGCACCCAGCTCGTCAAAGACAAAACCGGCGTGAAGCTGGAAGGGCTGACGGCGGTTAACCCCGTTAACGGTAAGGAAATCCCGATTTATATTTCCGACTATGTTATGATGGGTTACGGCACGGGCGCGATTATGGCGGTGCCCGCGCACGACGGGCGCGACTATGAATTCGCCAAGAAATTCGGTATCCCGATTATCGAAGTCATCAAAGGCGGCGACATCTCGAAAGAAGCCTACACCGGCGACGGCGAAATGGTCAATTCCGACTTCTTAAACGGCATGGATAACAAAAAAGACTCCATTGCCAAAATGATTACATATTTGCAGGAAAAAGGCATCGGCGAGGGCGGCGTGCAGTATAAAATGAAAGACTGGGCGTTCAATCGTCAGCGCTATTGGGGCGAGCCGATTCCGATTGTGCATTGCCCGAAATGCGGTATGGTTGCCGTGCCGTACGAAGAATTGCCGCTGAAACTCCCCGAAGTGGAAAACTTCGAGCCCGGCTCGGACGGCGAAAGCCCGCTTGCGAAAATTGAAAGCTATGTCAATTGCAAATGCCCGAAATGCGGCGGCGACGCCAAGCGCGAAACCGACACCATGCCCCAGTGGGCAGGCTCATCGTGGTATTTCCTGCGCTATGTGGACCCGCACAATGACAAGGCATTTGCCGATTACGACAAATTGAAATATTGGATGCCTGTGGATTGGTACAACGGCGGTATGGAGCACGTCACCCGCCACTTGATTTATTCCCGCTTTTGGTATAAATTCCTCTATGACCTCGGCGTTGTGCCGTATGCGGAGCCGTATCAAAAGCGCACCGCGCAGGGCTTAATTTTGGGACCGGACGGCGTGAAAATGTCCAAATCCCGCGGCAATGTCATTGACCCGAACGAGGTGGTCGAAGCCTACGGCGCCGATGTTTTGCGCACCTATGTGCTGTTTATGGGCGACTATGAAAAAGCCGCACCGTGGTCGGAGAGCTCCGTGAAAGGCTGCAAACGCTTTATTGACCGTATTTGGAACTTGCAGGAAATTTTGATAGACGGCGACGCCTATTCCGAAAAGCTCGAATCTGCGTTCCACAAAACCGTGAAAAAGGTGACGGAAGATATTGAAGCGATGAAATACAACACGGCAATCGCCGCGCTGATGACGCTTTTAAACAATATTTACGATGTGGGCGAAATCAACCGTGCCGAACTGCGCACCTTGCTCATTTTGGTCAATCCCTTTGCCCCGCATGTGACCGAGGAAATGTGGGCGACCTTAGGGTATGGCGAAATGCTCGCGAAAGACGCAAAATGGCCGACCTTTGACGCGGCAAAATGCGTAGACGCAACGGTGGAAATTGTGGTGCAAATCTGCGGCAAAATCCGCGCAAAGCTCAATGTTCCCGCCGAAATTTCCGCAGAGGACGCGATTGCCCTTGCGAAAGCAGAAGAACGCGTTGCGGCGGAAATCGCGGGCAAAACGATTGTCAAAGAACTGTATGTCAAAGGTAAACTTGTCAATATTGTGGCAAAATAATTATACAAAACGAAACACAACAGACAGAGCGTTTTTTGAAATGCTCTGTCTGCGGATTTTACGGTGAATTTTATGCATACTTTTGTAAAACGCCTGCTTGCGGCAGTGCTGATTTTTGCACTGACTGTGCCGATTTGCGCGGAAATTGTGAAAACCTGCGACCGACAGGCGGCGTTGGCAGTCATCACACAGCAAACCGCGTATCCGGAGGGCTTTGCGGAATCGGAATTTCGCGGCCGTACGGAAGCATTACAGCGATTGGTAGAAACCTCGGGCCTTTCCGATGATGCGGATTTTTCCGAGAAAGTCAAAACCGCATTTACGGAAATGTATCACCTTGCCGCCGAGTCATTGACCGGGAACAGCAATCCCGCCGATGAATCATTTGCACAGCGTGTGCTTGCCGTGTTTGACCTGTTGTTTGAATTGGACCGCCGCGTGCAATCGCAAAAGGAAGTTCCGGATTTGACTGCGGAGAACGGCTTTGTGGCGTTCGGCGCGTCGATTCTTTGGGATTTTATGGACTATTACGATAGCAAGCGGTTGAGCACGCAGGAAATGCGCGCGGGCGTCAGCGTTTTAAAGGACATTCCCTATACCGAGAACGCAGACGAATACCAGTTGTTAGATATATACTATCCCGAGGGGGAAACCGAAAAGCGCCCCGTGATTATTGACATTCACGGCGGCGGGCTGATGTACGGCGATAAATCGTTGAACCGCGTTTATGCGTCGTACCTTGCCGAAAAGGGCTATATTGTGATTGTGGTCAATTATCATCTTTGCCCTGCGGTACTGTATGACGCGCAGGTGCGCGATTTGATGACCGCCTACAAATGGGTTGCCGAGCACGGCGAAGCGTATAACTGTGACCTTAATAATGTGTATTTGGTCGGCGATTCAGCGGGCGGGCAGTTGGCGTTTTATACGAGCATTGTGAACACAAGCGAAGAACTGCGCACGCTGTACCGTGCACCCGAAACGGGGCTGACCTTTAATGCCACGGGCTTGATTTCGGGTATGTACGATATGAAAAGCGGCTTTAACAGCGTTTTGATTTCGTGTATGCTCGGCTATGAATATACCGCGTCTCCGTTTTACGATGTGTTACAGCCCGAAGAAGTGATTGACAAAGGCACCTTGCCGCCGTCATATATCGTGACAAGCGCAAAGGACTTTTTGCGCCCCGCCTCGGTACAGTTAGATGCATTGCTGACCGAAAAGGGGATAGAGCACCAATTCCACGATTGGGAGCTGACCATCAACCGTTCGTCGGGGCATATTACAAGCGTGGCATACCCCGATTTAGAGGAAAGTCAGGTTACGATTGCGGAAATGCTCGCCTTTTTTGAAGCGCACAGGAGATAAAACGGTATGATAGGTGTCATTGATGTCGGCGGGGGATTGCGCGGTATATACGGCGCGGGGATTTTTGACCGCTGTTTAAAAGAACAGATGCAGTTTGATTACTGCATGGGGGTTTCCGCAGGCAGTGCCAATGTTGCCTCCTATCTCGGTGGGCAGGCGGGCAGAAATTATCGGTTTTATCACGATTATGCCGCACGCAGGGAATATATGAGCCTGCACAATTTTCTGCACGGCGGCTCTTATATCGACCTTGGCTATGTTTATGGGATACTGTCTGACCAAAACGGGGAAGACCCGCTGAATTATGCTGGGATTTGTGAAAATCCCGCGCGTATGGTGGTGGTTTCGACCGATGCCGAAACCGGTGCGCCGATTTATTTCGGAAAAGAGGATATGACGCAAAATCACTATGAAATTTTAAGTGCGTCCTCGGCAATTCCGGCAGTATGCGCGCCGCAGACCGTTCGCGGGAAAATTTGCTTTGACGGCGGCGTCGCTGACCCTGTTCCCGTTGAAAAAGCCTTGCGCGACGGCTGTGAAAAAATTGTGTTGATTTTGACAAAGCCGCTGGACGCTTTAAAACCTGCGCCCGTAGACCGCGCAGGTGCACGGTTGCTTACCCGCCGCTACCCGAAAGTCGCCAAGGGGCTGCAAACGCGGTTTGACACCTTTATGCGCGGCGTGCATACCGCACAGACGCTTTGCGAACAGGGGAAATGTCTGATTTTAGCGCCGAACGATTGCTGTGGGGTGAAAACTTTAACCCGCGACAAAGCAAAGCTGGATTTGCTGTATCAAAAAGGGTACACGGACGCCGCCTCAATCGCCGACTTTTTAAGTTGAATATCCAAAAGAAAAAGCGCTCCGACAGTTCTGCTGTCAGAGCGCTTTGTGTTTTCGGCTTAAACCGTAAAATCAAAAATTTCCACAATACTTTCGACTTCTTCGCAAACGAGGTTAAACATCTGTTTGCCGAGCGAAAGGAAGGCTTCGTCCTTTTCCTTGCCGCAAAGCATGGCGAATGCCTTGCCGATTTCGGCAATGACACTGTCGCTTTCCTTGCGCATGGCGAGGTAATAAAAGCTGTATTCCGCCCCGTCTGAAAATTCATCATAAAACGCGCGGTCGCCGCTTTTAATGTTGCTGTAAAGCGCGTTAATGGCGGTACTTTTGAGCACCGTGTTCGGCAAGATACGGTTGATGGTGTATTCCGCCGCAAAAAACATTAAAATCTTGATTTGAAATACAATGCTTTGCGGGTAGTCGAGCTTGCCGACCACCGGTTCCAACCGCGCAAGCAAATCTTTTTCATTTAAGAAAATGTCCGACAAATAGTCGCCGAGTTTTGCCGCCTTTTCGGTGTTGCCGTTGGCGCGCTGTTCTTCCATAAGCGCAATCAGGCGCAATTCGTCGTCACAGCTTTGCGCTTGCTTTTGCCCGAAAATTTTAATATCGCTGTCTTCCATACTGTCCTCCCGCGGGGAGTTAAACGGTCGCCCCGCTTGCGGCGGCTTCCGCCGCTTTTTGTGCTTTCTTTGCCAGCCGTTTTTGTTTGGCTTTGTAGCCGAGTAATTTTGTCACTGCATCATCGGGCGCGGTGACATCGCCCAAAGAAACTGTATTGAAATTGTAAAGCCCGTGAAAATCCGTGCCGCCCGTCATCAGCAATTTGTTCTTGGTGGCGAGCTTTTTGAGCTCTGCCTGCTGTGCCTCGGTTGCCGACGGATGCCAAACCTCAATGCCGTCAAGGCCGTTTTCTAAGAGACGGGGCAGGGAGTCAAGGTTGTCCAGCAAATACGGGTGTGCCAAAACGGCAATCCCGCCCGCGTCGTGAATGGCAGTCAGCACCTCGACAATATCCGCGTATTTCGGTGTGACGGCAATATTGCCCGGAACGGATTTATCGAATAATTTGCGATATAGCTCGCCGTAAATCTCGGTGGTGAAGCCGCATTCCATCAGCGCTTGCATGATATGCTGTTTATAGATATTGGTGGAGCCGGTTGCGCATTTGACAATGAACTCGGCGGTCACGGGGTAGCGCTTGGCAACTTGCAACATCATATAGTGCGCGGCTTTTTTGCGCACCAGAGAATTGCGGTGGCAAAGCCCCTCCAAACGGTCGGGGAATTCCGGCAGGTAGCAAAGCAAATGCACATTTTTGCCGGTTTCGGTATCGGTTGCGGACAGTTCCACCCCCGGAATGACCTGCACGCCGAAACGGTCACCGATAATTTTCCCACGCACGGTGCCCGCCAAACAGTCATGGTCAGTAATCGCAATCGTGCCGACCTCACGCTTTTTGGCGAGTGTAATTAAATCCTCAATCCCCAATGAGCCATCCGACAATTTGGTATGACAATGTAAATCTCCGCCCATGTCTTAGTCCTCCACTTCCATCACAAAAGAAAAATGCGGTTCATCTATGCAAAAAATACGGAATGCAGACGCAAAATACCGCAATATAGCATTTATGGAATAATTATACACTTTTTCAAAAAGTGTTGCAAGACCCGTTTCGCACAAACTTTGCCCATACAGGCGGCTTTCTCCCCGTGAAATTCGCACAAAAATAGGGTTAACAAATTTTACCGATTTATCCCGTCGGGCGGCAAAACCCACATTGCGCGCGAAAAGCCGTTAAGGTGAGGCGAGTCGAACACAATATGCCGAAAATTTGATATTACGGCGTATTTTCACTTTT
>JBJEPU010000038.1:0-3164 GCA_051881395.1 Candidatus Fimenecus sp. | reverse complement strand
AAACAAAAAAGACACGCTTTCGCGTGTCTTTTTGTTTGGAGGCGACACCCGGATTTGAACCGGGGATCAGGGTTTTGCAGACCCATGCCTTACCACTTGGCTATGTCGCCGTATTCTGCTTCGTGTCATTGGTGAAAAAAAGGACGCTTAAAACTGTTTTTAAGCGTCCTTTGGAGCGGATGACGAGGCTCGAACTCGCTACCTCCACCTTGGCAAGGTGGCGCTCTACCGGATGAGCTACATCCGCATTTATGGTGCCTCCGATCGGAATCGAACCAATGACACGGGGATTTTCAGTCCCCTGCTCTACCAACTGAGCTACAGAGGCAAATGTGGCGACCCGGAACGGGATCGAACCGTCGACCTCTAGCGTGACAGGCTAGCGTTCTAACCAGCTGAACTACCGGGCCACATTGGTGGGAACAACAGGGCTCGAACCTGTGACCCTCTGCTTGTAAGGCAGATGCTCTCCCAGCTGAGCTATGCTCCCGAACTGCCGCCGTGATTTTGACGGCTGAATTAGAATATCACAAAACCGCCGCCGTGTCAACCGAAAAATGAAAAAATTTCAGAATTTTTTTCAGAAAAATTTTCGTTGCGGCGCAAAATACTATATCTTGTGTTCCCGAAGAATTTCACCCATATTTTCGCGTTTTTAGTGGTTTACTTTTCAAGTTTAGTGTGCTAAAATGTGAAAGAAGAATATCCAATTCGCTTTGTGCGGGAGGTTTCAAGCAAAATGGCAAACAGCAAAATTAAAAGTGATAATATGGATTTTTTATTCGACTGTATTCTCTCTCTGCAATCCATGGACGAATGCTATGACTTTTTCGAGGATTTGTGCACCGTCAATGAGTTGCAGGCGATTTCTCAGCGCATTGTTGTGGCAAAAATGCTTTCGGAAAAACGCGTATACTCCGACATCGTCAAAGAAACGGGCGCGTCCACCGCGACCATCAGCCGCGTCAACCGCTCTTTGCAGTTTGGATGCAACGGCTACGAAAAACTGTTTGAACGCGTGGCGGCACGCAAAAAGGACGCGCAATGAGTTACGAAGTCTTTGCCGATTTTTATGATGCGCTGACCGACAATGTCGATTATGCCGTCCTGTCAAAAACCATTTGCTCTCTGTTGGCGCGTTACGGGCTTAACAGAGGGCTTTTGCTTGATTTGGGTTGCGGCACGGGCACGCTGTCGGTTTTGCTCTCAAAAGCGGGGTATGAGGTTGTCGGCGCGGATATTTCGCCCGATATGCTTGCCGTCGCACAGGAAAAAGCCTTCGCGGCGGGGCAAAACATTTTATTTTTATGTCAGGATATGACGCGTTTGGATTTGTACGGTACACTCGACGCGGCGGTCTGCACGCTGGACGCGCTCAACCATTTGCCGTCGCGCGCGGCGGTAGAGGAAGCGCTTCGGCGCGTATCGCTGTTTTTAAATCCCGGCGGGGTCTTTATTTTTGACGCCAACACCCTTTACAAGCACCGCGAAGTTTTGGGGAACAATACCTTTGTGTACGATACCGACGAAGTCTACTGCGTGTGGCAGAACGAATTGCAAACCGATAAAAAAACGGTGGATATGACACTGGATTTCTTTATTCCCGCAAGCGACGACGAGCCGCTGTTTGCGCGCGAGAGCGAGCAATTCACGGAATGTGCCTATTCTGGTACAGAATGGGAGGAAATGCTCCAAAATGCCGGCTTTACGGTGCTCGGCGTATTTGACGGGTACTCCGAAAATCCGCTGACTGACATGAGCGAACGCGCCGTATATGCGGTGAGAAAGGACTGAAACGATATGCCGAATTTGGTTAGAATGATGGATACGGACGGCACGCTTTGCGTAATTTGCGCAGACACCACTGAGACCGTGCGCGAAATGCAACGGTTGCACGGGACGAAAAAGGTGGTTTCGGCGGCGTTGGGCAGGCTGTTAACCGCCGCATCTTTAATGGGCAGTATGCTCAAAGGGGAACAAGACAGCTTAACTTTGAAAATCAGCGCGGACGGACCTGCTTCGCCCTTGACGGCGGTGTCCGACAGCCGCGGCAATGTGCGCGGCTGTGCGGGCAGGGTAGATGTGGAACTGCCATTGAATGCGCTCGGGAAATTAGATGTTTCGGGCGCGGTCGGCAAAAACGGCACGCTGACGGTGATGAAGGATTTGGGACTTCGTGAACCGTATATCGGGCAAGTGCCGCTTGCCACAGGCGAAATCGCTGAGGATATTACCGCGTATTACGCCGCCAGCGAACAAACGCCGTCGGTGTGCGGTTTGGGTGTGCTTTGCGACAAGGAAACCGAGGGAATTTTAAACGCGGGTGGATTTCTCATTCAGCTTTTGCCCACGGCGACCGATGAAACGATTGACAAGGTCGAACGGGGTTTGGAAAACATCAAACCCGTTACGACAATGCTGTTTGAGGGACTGACGCCTGAGGCGATTTGCCGCGCGGTTTTGCCGGAATTCGACTTAGAGGTGCTCGACACAGCAAAAGTCGGCTACCGTTGTACCTGCTCGCGCGAGCGTATGGAGCGCGCACTTTTGTCCACAGGCAAACAAGCGCTTTCGGAAATGGCAGAAGACCCCGAAACCGAGGTCATTTGCAATTTCTGCAATCATAAATATGTATTTTCGCAAAACGAAATGCAAGCCTTAGCGTGCAACGCAACGCACGAATAATCGCGCATATATATCAGTGTTATATGAAAAAACGCTCCCTCCCCACAAAACGGGGAGGGATTTTTGTGGTATACGCAAGGGTGATAAAAGAAATGCATAATGAATAGCGGGTGTGAAGGGGGAAGGGCTTGTAGGAGCGGGGCTTATGTGCCCGCCCACGCAGTTGTCAATCTAAGCCGTTAGGCGAAGAATCTCGTTGCGTATATTTTTTTGCTGTTGGAGATCCTTCGCTTCGCTCAGGATGACAAATTGGGGTTTGTACGCGTAGCGGCGGGCTTCCACGCCCGCCCGTGAATTTTGATGTAATTCTGCGGAACAACACTGAGGTTGTTCCTTACGGGTTGTAGAGGCGAACTGCGTTCGCCCGCATGATTTGATATGATTTTGCGGAACGGGCAGGACCGTTCCCTACGCACGAAATGCGTTTTCAGGGTAGGGCGGGGTCTTGACCCCGCCGTTAATTTACATCGCGCCTTGCG
>JBJEPU010000037.1:0-3170 GCA_051881395.1 Candidatus Fimenecus sp. | reverse complement strand
ATGCTCTTTTTCATATTCAGCGCTTCAAAAATATCGAAGGCTACGATTTGGTCTTTTTGCATAGCTACCACGCGGTTGCCGATGCCTTCTTTTAACAGTTCGACGGCTCTGTATCCCATTTGACTGCCGACAACTCTGTCCCGAACGGTCGGCGAACCGCCGCGCTGCACATGACCGAGAATGGTTGCACGGGATTCAACGCCGGTTTCCTTTTCGATGCGTTCCGCCATTTCCTGCACGCCGCCGATGCCCTCTGCCACAATAATAATAAAGTGACGCTTGCCGGCTTTTTGCGTGCGTTGCATACGCTCAATAACATCTTTTTCAAAATCAAACGGTACTTCGGGAATTAAAATGGTTGTCGCACCGCAGGCAATACCCGCATTTAAGGCAATATACCCTGCTCTTCTGCCCATAACTTCAACAACGGAGCAACGGTCATGCGACTCGGAAGTATCACGCAGACGGTCCACCATTTCCATAACCGTATTCATAGAGGTGTCATACCCGATGGTATAATCACAGCAGGCAATATCATTATCAATCGTGCCGGGAATGCCGACGCAGGGCACACCGCGCAAAGAAAGGTCACGCGCGCCGCGGAACGAACCGTCGCCGCCGATAACAACAATGCCTTCCATTTGCATTTCTTTGCAAACATCCATGGCTTTCTGCATGCCCTCTTCGGTTTTGAATTCAGGGCTTCTTGCAGAATATAAAATTGTGCCGCCGCGGTTAATAATATTGGAAACGCTGCGCAAATTCATTTCATACATATCGCCGTACATAAGGCCGTTGTAGCCGCGACGAATCCCCATAACGCGGAACCCGTTTTCACAGCCTGCACGCACAACCGAACGGATAGCCGCATTCATGCCGGGCGCGTCGCCGCCGCTTGTTAACACACCGATGGTTTTCATAATCCTTCACCTCAAAAATTCAATTCTGTATACATCAAAATACTATAATACACAAAACCGCAATAATGTCAAGTAAATATCTTCCTTTCTAACAAAAAGACTGTTTTATTTTAACATTACGCCTTTTTCGCCCAAAAGCTGTTTCAGTTCGTCCAGCAAAGGGATATTGACATCAACGCCCCTTGCGGAAACATACTTTTTCTTTGTGTCATTATAATACAAATAAACAGGAACATTCCCTTCAAAAATCGAAAGCAGATTTTTTACTTTTCTGTCCTGCTTGCTGTTTAAAGTATCCACGAGCAACAGCAATCCTGTTTGAATTTCGTGCGGAATCGGTTGCTTTTTTTGCGGTGGATTTTCTGCCTGTGCGGACGGAAGAGACGGCGGTTCGCCGACAGCATCCGCATTCGGACAAGGAGAAATGCGGTCAGGAATGACCTTTGCGCTCTCTTCCTCCCGTAAGGACACACGCCCATCCACAAGCAGGATATTTCCGACTTGCAAAAGATGCGAAAACTGCGCATAAATCTTGGGAAAAACCAAAAGTTCAATACTGCCGTACAAATCTTCGACCGTGACGAAAGCCATTGTTGTATCATTTTTGGTCGTTTTCTTTTTGACTGCGGTCACAATGGCAAGCAGTTTTACGGGCGACCCGTCCGTAATGCGGCTCATTTGGTCGTCACCCGCATCGCACAAATCGGAAATACGGGCAACATGGAGTTTTTCGGAAAGTGTAATATGCTCCGCCATGGGGTGCCCTGACAAATACAGCCCCGTCGCTTCTTTCTCCATTTGCAGTCGCTCCGCAGGCGGAAATTCCGCACAATGCTGATATTTCGGCTCATAGGCAACCGGCTCTGCCGCACCGATGGAAAAAATATCCAACTGCCCGTCCAAATTGCGGCGGGATTCCCCTTCCAAGCCCGCAATAATATCCGAAAAATTTTGGAGCATTTCGCGACGGTTTAACCCTAAGTTATCCAAAGCGCCGCTTTTGATTAAGCCCTCAACCGCGCGCTTGTTAAACTCTTTCCCGTATAGGCGCTTACAAAAATCGTAAAAATCCGTAAAGTTGCCGTTTTGCGCACGCTCCTCGGTAATCGTACGGATAAAGCCTTTGCCGAGGTTTTTAATCGCCAAAAGCCCAAAGCGAATTTCGCCGCGGTCTGTCGGCGCAAAGGCAAGCACGCTTTCATTGACGCTCGGCGGCAGTACGCGAATGCCCATCCGCGTACAGTCGGCGATATATGCGGCGATTTTTGCCGTATCGTCAATCACGCTTGTCAACAGCGCCGACATAAATTCACACGGATAATGACATTTCAAATAAGCGGTTCTGTATGCCACAACCGCATACGCCGCGGAGTGTGACTTGTTAAAAGCGTAGGATGCAAATGAGGACATATCGTCAAAAATGCTGTTTGCCGCATTTTCCGAAATGCCGTTTGCCACACAGCCGCAACAAACCGTATTGCCTTGTTCATCGGTTTGCCCGTGAATAAAATATTCGCGTTCCTGCTCCATAACCTTGTGCTTTTTTTTAGACATGGCGCGGCGTACCACATCGGCGCGACCGAATGAGTAACCTGCAAGGGAACGGAAAATTTGCATCACCTGCTCTTGATAGACCATACAGCCGTAGGTGACATCCAAAATCTCTTTTAACTGCGGTGCTTTATAGTGAATCTGTTCCGGGTGGTGACGGTTTTCGATATAATCGTCAATCGAGTCCATAGGACCGGGACGGTACAGAGAGATAACCGCGATAATATCTTCAATATTTTGCGGTTTCAGCCGCGTTAAAACACTGCGGAGCCCCGCGGATTCGCACTGAAACACGCCGTAGGTCAAGCCTTTGGAAAACATCGCATAGGTTTTTTTATCATCCAACGGAATGGTTTCCATATTAAAATCCTGCTGACGCTTCCGAATCATTTTTTCCGCATCGCTGATTACCGTCAGCGTTCGAAGCCCCAAAAAGTCCATTTTGAGAAGACCGAGTTCCTCAATGGTGGTCATCGTAAACTGTGTCACCACAGACGCATCGTTGCGCGCAAGCGGAACATATTCGCTGACAGGTTTGTCGGTAATCACAACACCCGCCGCATGGGTGGAGGCATGCCGCGGCATACCCTCCACGCTTTTTGCCGTGTCAATCAGCTCACGGATTTTTTCGTCCTCATCATAAATTTTTTTCAATTCCGCATTCTTTTTTAATGCAGATTCAATGGTAATGCCGAGCTC
>JBJEPU010000036.1:0-3176 GCA_051881395.1 Candidatus Fimenecus sp. | reverse complement strand
CATTTTTCAAAAAAATTTGAAAAAAATAAAAAAAGTCCATTCAAGGCGAATGGACCGCAAAATAAAAAAGGCTCTAACCTCTACAAATTGTAGCGGTTAGAGCCAAAAAAGAAACGCCCACACCATCTTTCGATAATGTGGGCGAATACTATATTTACTTGTTGCGTTATTCGCTAACTGCTGATTAGCGCTTTTCGCTAATAGCGGCCTGTGCCGCGGCAAGGCGGGCAATCGGCACGCGGAACGGCGAGCAGGACACATAGTCCAAACCGATTTCGTGGCAGAATTCCACAGAGGACGGGTCGCCGCCGTGTTCACCGCAGATACCGCAGTGCATGGTCGGACGGACTTCCTTGCCCATCTTGACAGCCATCTTCATCAAAGCGCCGACGCCTTTCTGGTCGAGCTTTGCGAACGGGTCGTTTTCATAAATCTTGGTGTCATAGTAAGCATCCAAGAATTTGCCCGCGTCGTCACGGCTGAAGCCGAAGGTCATCTGGGTGAGGTCGTTGGTGCCGAAGCAGAAGAACTCGGCTTCTTTTGCGATTTCGTCCGCGGTGAGCGCTGCTCTCGGGATTTCAATCATGGTACCGACTTCGTATTTGAGGTCTGCGCCTGCCGCCGCGATTTCTTCGTCAGCGGTTGCCACAACGATGTCTTTGACGAACTTCAATTCTTTGACTTCGCCGACAAGCGGAATCATAATTTCGGGAACGATGTTCCAATCGGCGTGTGCTTTCTTGACATTGATTGCCGCACGGATAACCGCCTTGGTCTGCATCTTTGCGATTTCGGGGTAGGTGACGGTCAAGCGGCAGCCGCGGTGACCCATCATCGGGTTAAATTCATGAAGACCGGCAATAATCGCTTTGATGGTTTCCACGGATTTGCCCTGTGCTTTTGCAAGCGCTTCGATGTCCGCTTCCTCGGTGGGAACGAACTCGTGGAGCGGCGGGTCAAGGAAACGAATGGTTACGGGGTTGCCTTCAAGTGCTTCATACAGTTTCTCGAAGTCGCCCTGCTGATACGGCAGGATTTTTGCAAGCGCCGCTTCTCTTTCTTCGACGGTGTCTGCGCAAATCATTTCACGGAATGCCGCGATTCTATCTGCCTCGAAGAACATATGCTCGGTACGGCAAAGGCCGATGCCTTCTGCGCCGAGTTCGCGGGCTTTCTTTGCGTCTGCCGGTGTGTCGGCATTGGTGCGAACCTTGAGGGTTCTGAACTCGTCAGCCCAAGCCATAATTCTGCCGAACTCGCCTGCGATTTCCGCGTCAACGGTCGGGATAATGCCGTCATAGATGTTACCGGTGGAGCCGTCAATCGAGATATAGTCGCCCTCGTGATAGGTCTTGCCTGCAAGGGTGAATTTCTTGTTTTCTTCGTCCATCACGATGTCGCCGCAACCGGATACACAGCAGGTACCCATACCGCGCGCAACAACCGCCGCGTGAGAAGTCATACCGCCGCGAACGGTCAAGATGCCCTGAGACGCTTTCATACCGGTGATGTCTTCGGGAGAGGTCTCCAAACGGACAAGGACGACTTTTTCGCCTCTCTTGTTCCATTCGACAGCGTCCTCTGCGGAGAACACAACCTTGCCGCAAGCCGCGCCGGGCGATGCGCCGAGGCCTTTGCCTGCCGGCGTAGCCGCTTTGAGCGCTTTTGCGTCAAACTGCGGGTGCAACAGGGTGTCAAGGTTTCTCGGGTCAATCATTGCGACAGCCTGTTTCTTGTCAATCATGCCTTCGTCCACAAGGTCGCAGGCGATTTTCAGAGCCGCTTTTGCGGTTCTCTTACCATTTCTGGTCTGCAACATATAGAGTTTGCCTTCTTCAACGGTGAACTCCATATCCTGCATATCACGGTAGTGGTCTTCCAAGGTCTTGCAGACCTGTTCAAACTGTGCGAATGCTTCGGGGAACTCCTGTTCCATCTGGGCAATCGGCATGGGGGTACGAACGCCTGCAACCACGTCTTCGCCCTGTGCGTTCTTTAAGAATTCGCCCATCAAGCCTTTTTCGCCGGTAGCGGGGTCACGGGTGAACGCAACGCCGGTGCCGCAGTTGTCGCCCATGTTGCCGAACGCCATCATCTGCACATTAACGGCAGTACCCCAAGAATACGGGATGTCGTTGTCGCGGCGATAGACGTTTGCACGGGGGTTGTCCCAAGAACGGAACACGGCTTCGATAGCGCCCATCAACTGTTCTTTCGGGTCGGTCGGGAAATCCTTGCCGATTTTAGCTTTGTATTCCGCCTTAAACTGACCGGCAAGCTCTTTGAGGTCGTCCGCAGTCAGTTCGACATCCTGCTTCACGCCTCTCTTTTCTTTCATCTCGTCGATGAGCTGTTCAAAGTACTTTTTGCCGACTTCCATAACAACGTCGGAGTACATTTGAATAAATCTTCTGTAACAGTCCCAAGCCCAACGGGGGTTGCCGGACTTCTTCGCCATAACCTCGACCACTTCTTCGTTTAAGCCGAGGTTCAAAATGGTGTCCATCATGCCGGGCATGGAAGCGCGCGCGCCCGAACGAACGGAAACGAGCAGCGGATTTTCCATATCGCCGAACTTTTTGCCGGTGATGCCTTCCATTTTGACGATGTATTCCATAATCTGTGCCTGGATTTCATCGTTGATTTTTCTGCCGTCTTCATAATACTGTGTGCAAGCTTCGGTGGTGATGGTGAAGCCCTGCGGAACAGGAAGACCGAGGCCGGTCATTTCCGCGAGGTTTGCGCCCTTGCCGCCGAGCAGGTTGCGCATGTCTTTGTTCCCCTCAGAGAACAGGTAAACATACTTTTGACTCATGAATGAATACCTCCAATATAAAATATACAAAAATGAATGGTTGTCCGAAACGGCACTGCCGCTTAGGACAGAGTTAACCACCCGCTATTATAACAGATATTTTCAAGGATTTCCATAGTTTTCCGCGATTTTTTTCAGTTTTTTAAAGTTTAGCGACATTTTGCAAAGAAACGGTATTTTTGAACATTTTTAAGCGGTTTTGCACAAAAATATGCGCCGTATGCGCAAAATTGGATTTGTATATCCACTCGTAGGGGCGGACGACCTCGGCCACCCGTGGATTATGATGTGATTTCGCGGAACGGTCAAGACCGTTCCCTACGCACGAAATGTATTTACAGGGTAGGGCGGGGTCTTGACC
>JBJEPU010000035.1:0-17851 GCA_051881395.1 Candidatus Fimenecus sp. | reverse complement strand
CGCAAAAATGACGAGATTTACGAAACCCTGTCGCGGCAAATGAAAAATATCGTGCTGGTCGGTATGCCCGGCTGTGGGAAATCGACCGTCGGCAAAGCACTCGCAAAACGCCTTTCGCGCCCGTTTTTTGATGCGGACGAAGAAATTGTCAAGCGCGCGGGCAAGCCCATTCCCGAAATCTTTCAAGCAGAGGGCGAAGCGGGCTTTCGGCAAATTGAAACCGAGGTGCTTTTCGATTTGTGTCGGCAAAGCGGCGCGGTCATTGCCACGGGCGGCGGCGCGGTGACTGTCCCCAAAAATCACGATATTTTGCGCCAAAACAGCTTGGTGGTTTTCATAAACCGCGATATTGCGGTGTTGCCCACTGCCGGCAGACCGCTTTCAGAGCAAAATGATTTACACGAAATGTTTTGTAAGCGTTTGCCTTTGTACCGCGCGGTGTGCGATTACGAGGTGGACGGCAACGGCAAAATTCAAACGGTCACCGACCGTGTTACGGAGGTATATGCAAAATGAAAAATATTTTGGTTATTAACGGGCCGAATCTCAATATGCTCGGTGTGCGCGAGCCCGATATTTACGGCAAAGAAACCTACGCGGTTTTGGTGGCACTGATTGAAGAATGGGCGGCGGAATTGGATTGTCAGGTCGAGTGCTTTCAGTCCAATCACGAGGGCGAAATCGTGGACGAAATTCAGGGCGCCCTCGGGCAGTTTGACGGCATTGTCATCAATCCTGCGGCGTATACCCACACGAGCGTTGCTATTTTGGACGCGTTAAAAGCAGTGGGCTTGCCGGCAGTTGAGGTACATATTTCCGATGTGAACACACGCGAGGCATTCCGCCAAATCTCTTATGCGGGGCTTGCATGCGAAGCGCATTTCATCGGCTTGGGCTTTGAGGGCTACAAAAAGGCGCTCGAATATTTGGCGTCGTTATAACGGTTGCAGTTTTGCAGAGAATTTAGTATAATAAAGAAAAACAACGCAAATCTTCTCGGAGAGGAGTCTGAATATGGAAAAGAATAAGGTCAGAGTCAACATTGCGGGGGTTACCTATTCGCTGATTACCGACGAAACGGCGGAATACACCGCAGAACTTGCGGCGGAAATCGACGCCAAAATGAAAGAAATGCAGGGGGCAAATCCCTTTATGTCTACCAATCAGGCGGCGGTGTTGATTGCCATTGAATTTGCCGACAAGGCGAAAAAAGCCGAGCAGGCGGCGGACGGCTACCGTGAGCAGATTAAGGATTATTTAAAGGACGCGTCCGAGGCGCAGACGGAGCGCGATTTTTACAAGCGCGAGCTTGACCGTATGCGCACCGAGGCAAAGGCCAAGGCAAATCAAATCAACCTGTTTGCACAAGATGAAGACTAAGCCCGAGGTTTTGGCGCCTTGCGGCAGTTTTGATGCGCTGACTGCGGCGTTGCGCACGGGTGCGGACGCGGTGTATTTCGGCGCGGGCGATTTTAATGCGCGCAAAAATGCCGACAATTTCGGCGGCGAACAGCTCTCTGCGGCGGCGAAAGCGTGCCGTTTGCACGGAGTAAAGGTGCACATCACCCTGAACACGCTTGTGGGCGACGGGGAACTGCAAAGCTTTACACAAACGGTAAAGTGTATCTGCCAAGTTGCGGCAGATGCGCTGATTTTGCAGGATTTGGGGGCGTTGCGGTTGGTACGCGCGCTGTGCCCCGATATGGAACTGCATGCCTCTACGCAAATGAGCGTGGGCACAAAGGCGGGCTTACAACTCTTAAAGGAACGCGGATTTTCCCGCGCGGTATTGCCGCGCGAGCTGACAGAATCCGAAATTGCCGATTTGGCGGCGGACAAGCCCTTGGATTTAGAGGTGTTTGTGCACGGCGCGCAATGTATGTGCGTGTCGGGGCAGTGCCTGATGAGTGCGATGTTCGGCTCGCGAAGCGGCAACCGCGGGCTTTGTGCCCAACCGTGCCGTTTGGCGTTCTCCGCCGAAGGCGGCACGGGACACGATTTGAGTTTAAAGGATTTGTCTTTAATCGAGCATTTGCAGGCACTTTCGGATTTGGGCATTGCTTCGTTGAAAATCGAGGGCAGAATGAAACGCCCCGAATATGTTGCGGCGGCGGTGACCGCCTGCAAAGAAGCGTTGAACGGCGTGTATTCGCCGTCACGGCGGCAGGATTTGGAAGCGCTGTTTTCCCGCTCGGGCTTTACAGACGGCTATTTCAAAAATCAACGCGGGCGCGAGATGTTCGGGATTCGACAAAAGGAAAATGTGACCGCCGCAACCGATGCCTTGTTAAAATCCTATGCAAAATGCTATGAAAAAGAGCCGGCGCTGTACGGTGTGGATTTTCATTTTACCGCCGAGGCTGACAAGTTTTCAACCTTGACAGCCGCTTGCAACGGTATGGAATTCCGTGCAATCGGGGAGACGGCTTGTGAAACGGCACAGCGCGTGCCGCTGACCGCGGAAAAGGTTTCCGCGCAACTGCAAAAATGCGGCGGAACGGTCTTTTTTGCAAAATCCATTGCTTGCGAGATTGGTGAAAATATCAGCTTGCCGCTGTCGGAAATCAACCGTATGCGCCGCGCGGCGTTGGCATATTTTGAAGAAAATCTAAAATCGGCAAAGCCCAAAGAAGTAAAGGAATATGGCTTTACAATAAAGTCACATTTTGCAAAAGCACCGCAAACCTTTGTGCGAGTGCGCGGAGTGGCGCAAATTCCGAAAAATGCAGAATTTGACCGCTTGTTTTTGCCGCTCGGTACGGACAATGCGGTTTTGGAACAGTACGGCGCAGGCGTATATCTGCCGCGCGGGCTGTTCGGCACGGAAACCGAAATTTCGGAAAAATTGCAACACAGCGCGGCACGGTATGTGCTTTGCGATACGCTCGACGCGGTGGCGATTGCTCGCAAAACCGACAAAGAAATCATCGGCGGGCCGTTTTTAAATTTGTTTAACACCTTGGCACTCGAAGAAGCGGCGAAAATCGGTATTTCGGCGGCGGTTGTGTCGCACGAACTGACCGTGTCGCAAATTTCAGCGCTCGGCGGGGAACTGCCGCGCGGGGTGTGCGTCTACGGTAGAACGCCCTTAATGCTCACGCGCAACTGCCCTGTGAAAAACGGCAAATCCTGTAAGGATTGCAAACGGCAAAGCGCGCTTTGCGACCGCAAGGGGATTTCCTTTCCCGTGCGGTGTGAAAACGGCTTTGCGGAAATTTTCAATTCGCGCCCGACCTATATGGCGGACAGGCTGTCGGAACTTCGAAATGTCGATTTTTGCTTTTTCGATTTTACCGTGGAAACCGCCGATGAATGCGAGCAAATTTTGAAAGATTACAAGCAAGGGGCAAAGCCTGCGGGCGAATATACCCGAGGATTTTTTTACAGAGGTGTGGAATAATGGAAACTTTAAAAATCAGAAAAGTCAGCGAAAACGCGATTATCCCGAAGCGCGCGACGGGCGGCAGTGCGGGGTTGGATTTATGCGCTTGCATAGATGCGCCGATTACCTTAAACGGCGGCGAAACGGCGCTTATCCCTACGGGGCTTGCGATTGAACTGCCAAGTGCGGAATACGGTGCGTTCGTATTCGCGCGCAGTGGGCTTGCTATTAAACACGGTATCGGGCTTTTAAATTCCGTCGGCGTGATTGACAGCGACTATCGCGGTGAAATCAAGGTCGGCGTGATTAACCAAATCAGCGAAGCCTATACGATTGAGCCGGGCGAGCGCGTGGCGCAAATGGTGATTATGCCCGTGTCGATGATGCCCGTGGAAGAAGTGGAAACCTTGGGCGAAACCGACCGCGGCGCAGGCGGCTTTGGTTCTACGGGAACAAAATAAATCGAAAACAGCAAAAAATGACCCCGCAAAATTCCGTGTTTCGGATTTTTGCGGGGTTGTTTCATTGTAGGCACCCGAAAATCAGGCGAACAATCAGCAAAATCAGCAGAAGCCAGACCAACACGGTCGGTACGGCGTAATACCATTTTTTCGGTTTGCCGTTTTCCCATAGATGCGCGGCTTCTTCGCGGTATTTGGCAAAAGTCGCTTTCGGAATGCACTTTACGGTGATTGCCACAAGCGCAGACAGTATGAGTAAGTCGTCCAAAGCCCCGAGTACGGGAATAAAATCGGGAATAAGGTCCACGGGCGACAACGCGTAGGCAACGGTCAGCGCCGCCGGGAGTTTGGCATACCACGGCGTTTCCTTGGCTTTGAGCGCAAGAAAAACAGCGGGTATGTCTGTTTTTAAAGATTTCGCCCGTTCTTGCAGTTTCATCGGGATTACAGACTTGCCGCGACCAAATCGCCCATTTGAGAGGTGGAAACCTTTTTAAAGCCTTCCTCGTAAATATCGGGCGTGCGCGCAGTGGTCAAAACGGTGTTGACTGCCGCCTCAATCGCGTCTGCCGCCGTGGACTCGTCTAACGAATAGCGAAGCATCATCGCCGCCGACAAAATCGTGGCAAGCGGGTTTGCAATGCCTTGCCCCGCAATGTCGGGCGCGGAGCCGTGAATGGGCTCATACAGCCCGAATTTGCCCTCTGCCAAAGAGGCGGAGGCGAGCATACCGATAGAGCCCGAAATCATCGACGCTTCGTCGGATAAAATATCGCCGAAAATATTGGAGGTCACAATGACATCAAACTGCTTCGGATTGCGCACCAACTGCATCGCGCAGTTATCCACATACATATGTGAAAGCTCCACTTCGGGATATTCTTTGGACATTTCGATAACGGTTTTGCGCCAAAGTCTTGAAGAATCCAAAACATTTGCCTTGTCTACGCTTGTCAGCTTTTTATTGCGTTTCATTGCCATTTCAAAGGCGGTTCTTGCAATACGCTGAATTTCGGGCACGGAATATTTTTCGGTGTCATACGCGACTTCTACGCCGTTTTCCACCGATGTGCCGCGCTCGCCGAAGTAAATGCCACCCGTCAGTTCCCGCACAATTAAAATATCCATACTGTCGCCGATGATGCTGTCTTTAATCGGGGAGGCACTTTTCAGCGGTGCAAAAATTGTAGCGGGGCGCAAATTTGCATACAGCCCCAACGCGCCGCGAATGCCCAAAAGACCTGCCTCGGGGCGGTTGTTGCCGGGCTGTGTATCCCACTTCGGGCCGCCGACCGCGCCCAAGAATACGCAGTCCGCCGCCTTGCACGCCGTGACGGTTTCTTCGGGGAGCGGCACGCCTGTCGCGTCAATCGCACAGCCGCCCATCAACTGCTCGTCATACTGCATTTTGAAACCGAACTTTTCACCCGCCGCGTCCAGCACTTTCAGCGCTTCGTCCACGATTTCGGGACCGATTCCGTCGCCCTTTAAAACGACAATTTTATGCTCTCTCATATTTTTACTCCTTTAAGCAGATTATTTCTCAAAAATCGGGGGTTGGGGCTCGCGGACCACATTCGGCAGGCAACGGTTAATCGCGCACAAAATACCTTTAATCGAGGCATAGTTGATGTTGTGCGAAATGCCGATGCCGAATACATCTTTGCCCTCGGGGTTTTTAATGTGAATGTAACTGACGGCTTTCGAGTCACTGCCGACGGAAATGGCGTGCTCGCTGTAATCGACGAATTGATAATCGGACAGCCCTATCTTGTTCATTGCTTGGCAGAACGCGCCGATAGGCCCGGAGCCGACGCCCTCAATGACCTGCGGCTCGTCGCCGTTGTATTTGATTGTGCCGACAAAACGCACTTTCGTCAGTTCCTCGTGCTCCTCTTTTTCCTCAAAGAATTTGTGGCTTAACAGCTTGTAAGGTCCGCAAACATTGCGGTATTCCTCAATAAACAGGTCGAAAACCTCTTGGCTTTTAAGCTCTTTGCCCTTTTTCTCACAAGCCGCCTGCACCACCGCGCCGAATTCGGGGTGCATGGCTTTGGGCATTTTAAAGCCGTATTCCTGCATCACGAACGCCGCGCCGCCCTTGCCGGACTGGCTGTTGATGCGGATAATCGGCTCGTATTCGCGCCCGACATCGGCGGGGTCAATCGGCAGATAGGGGATTTCCCAGTGGTCGGAGTGGGTTTCGTCCATATATGCCTTGCCCTTGTTAATTGCGTCTTGGTGCGAGCCTGAAAACGCGGTAAAGACCAATTCGCCTGCATACGGCTGGCGCGGGCCGACCTTCATTTTGGTGGTGCGCTCATACACTTCGCGGATTTTATTGATGTCAGAGAAATCCAGTTTGCAGTCCACATCTTGGGTATACATATTGAGTGCCAGCGTGACAATATCCACATTGCCCGTGCGCTCGCCGTTGCCGAACAGCGTGCCCTCAATGCGGTCCGCGCCCGCAAGCAAGCCGAGTTCTGCGGCGGCAACCGCCGTGCCGCGGTCATTGTGGGGGTGCAGGCTGATAATCGCGCTGTCGCGGCCTTTCAAGTGGCGGCAGAAATATTCGATTTGGTCGGCATAGCCGTTCGGGGTACTGCCCTCTACGGTAGACGGCAAGTTGAGAATGACGGGATTTTCGGGCGTTGCGCCGAGTTCCTCCAACACGCGCTCGCAAATTTCCACCGCGTAGTCGGGCTCTGTGCCCGAAAAGCTTTCAGGCGAGTATTCATAGCGAATGTGGATGTCCGAGGTTTCCATCAGTTCATCGGACAGTTTTTTGATAAGCCGCGCGCCGTTGACGGCAATGTCGATAATGCCGTCCATATCCTTTTTAAACACAACTTTGCGCTGTAAGGTCGAGGTGGAGTTGTAGAAGTGAATAATCACATTTTTCGCGCCCTTGACCGCTTCAAAGGTCTTTTTAATTAAGTGTTCGCGGCTTTGTACCAATACCTGCACGGTTACATCGTCGGGGATATAGTTGCCCTCAATGAGCGTGCGCAGAATTTCGTATTCGGTTTCCGAAGCGGATGGAAAGCCGACTTCGATTTCCTTGATGCCGATATCGACAAGCATTTGGAACATTTCGAGTTTTTCTTGTAAATTCATCGGGTCGATAAGCGCTTGGTTGCCGTCGCGCAAATCGACGGAGCACCAAACGGGCGCTTTGGTGATGGTTTTTGAGGGCCATTGCCTGTCAGGCAGATTTACAGGCGTAAACGGAATGTACTTGTTCGTTTTCATCTTGTTTCTCCTTTTTTCAAAAAATCCAATAAAAAATCGCCCGCATTTTGCAGTTGCAAAATAGGGGCGAGGAAAGTTCCACGCGGTACCACCCTAATTCAGCGCATTCAGGGAAATGAACGCACCCTCAAGCGACCTCCAACAAGGTCTGACCGAATAACGGGGTCAACCGTCCCGACCTATGATTTCAGCCGGGCAACTCCGGAATGAGTTATACACAAGCGATTTGTACTGTCTTGCACCGTCCGACAGCTCTCTGCAAGCATCACGCCTGTCTTGTTTCCTTCATCGTTTTTTGTAGGCGATATTTTTATTTGTGCAATATTATATGCTCTCTTTTTGGATTTGTCAAGCGGTTTATTTTTTGAGAATGCGCGTAAGCGTCGGTATATCCAACAGATTGACCGTTTTAAATTTACCTTTATAAAACACAGCGAAGTTGTTGAAAACACAGGGCAGTGCCTTCGCCTTTTGCAGTGTATCGACCTCTTTGAAAGATACGGATACGGCGTTCTCTTCGCAATATTGTTTTACAAGGGCAATACGCTCTAAAATATACGGGCATTGCATATCATAAAAAACGGTCAGTTCCTTGTTTTCGATTGTTTCTTTCTTGGCGTTCGGTGCAAAGCAGGGCACGGTGCCGTCAAACGAGAGGGACAGCAATTCGTATCCGCTTTCGGTTGTATCTACTACTTCAAATCCGAATTTTTTTGCAAAACTTTGGTCGGAAAGCCACGCCTTTTGTTTTTGCGCGCCCAACATACAAATGCCGGATTTCCCGTTTGCTTTTGCATCTTCTATGCAGTAGTCCAAAAGTGCGCGCCCGTAGCCGTTGCCTTTCGGTGCACCCGTCACCCATAAGCAGTAAATATACAGAAAATTGTCCCCGATAATGGGTGCCCAAGCGGTTTCTACGGGAGCGTATTCTATAAAAGCACAACCCTTTACATTTAATTTGCGAAACATATGCCCCTCTGAAAGGCGCTCGGCAAGCCATTGCCGTTTTGCCTCAACCCCCGCATGCGGCTTTTTACTGCGGATAATACAGCACAAATGCTCGCTTGCAAGGTTTTCGGGTGTGATATTGACAAATGCAGGACAAACTTCCGTTTCGTTTGGCATCAGCGTCACCTCGTACGATTTGTTTTTTCATTATCCCATATTGTTATATAAAAGTCAATTTTACGGGCGAGGCGATACACTACCTACATTGTCATCCTGAGGCGATAGCCGAAGAATCTCTTGCCGCTGTTTTCGGCTTTGCTCGAGATCCTTCGCTTCGCTCAGGATGACAAATTCTTTATTCCGTTGTATTTCTCGCTTTGCAGTTGCCTTTTTTTGTGTTTTATAGTACAATTAAATTTCAAAGATTACGCTTGGCGGTGACAAAAATGGTGCGGATTCTTATGGGCGAGGGTGCGGGCAAAACCACCGCGGCGGCGGGGCTCTCCCTTCGCGCGGCATCGCACGGCAAACGCGTGCGCGTACTGCAACTGTTAAAGCCCGAAATATCGCCCGAATTTGCGGCGCTTTTGCGGCTCGGGAATGTCAGCGTGACCGTGGCAAATCCCGGTATTCCGTTCTTTTTCACGCTGACTGACCACGAAAAGGCAGAAAGAATTTCAGAAAGCGAACAGGCGGCAAAAGCATTTTTCACCCCGCAGGACGGCGATTTTTTGTTGGTCGCTGATGAAATCGGCGGTGCGATAGAAAACGGGTTAATTGACCCGCAAGACGTATTGCTGTATTTACAGGCACAGCCCGAAAGCACGCATACGGTACTCACGGGGCGGTATTTTCCGCAAATCATTTTAGAAAAGGCAGATTGTATCTCCGACATTCGCTGTGTGCGCCACCCATACGAAAACGGCGCTTCGGCGGTCGAGGGAATTGAATATTAACGAAATCAAGTAGGGAAACGAGGGATTTTCTATGTCAAAATACACCGATCGTGCGGTCGAATTATTCAAAGCAGGTTTTAACTGCTCGCAGGCTGTGTTTGCCGCTTTCAGCGACAAAATCGGCATGGATGAGCAAACCGCCCTGCGCGTGTCGGCGGGCTTGGGCGGCGGCGTCGGCAGAATGCGTGAGGTCTGCGGCGCGGTTTCGGGCGCGGCGTTGCTTGCGGGTATGGTGTACGGCGCCACAAGCGGCGAGGACCGCGAGGCAAAAGCAAAAACATATGAAACCGTGCAGGCAATCGCCGCCGAATTCAAAAAAGAAAATCCGTCCATTGTGTGCCGCGAACTGTTGGGGCTGTCGAACGCGAACACGACGCCCACCCCCGAAGCACGCACGGAAAATTACTATAAAAAACGGCCTTGTGTGCAGTTGGTGGCGGACGCCGCCGCTGCCGCCGAAAAAATACTATTCGCAAATGCGCAGGAGGAAACAAAATGAACTATCCGACCGAAGCCTTTATTGTAAGCGGCAACGGGCAGATTGCCATCGGTAACGCCTATTTGGTGCGTACGCTTTCGCTGACGGAGGAAAACCGTATCCGCACGGTATCGGTGACCAACCGCCGAACCGACGAACCCATTGCGCTCGAATTTCAACCTTGCTCGGAGGAGTTTGTGGTGCGCGTGTTGGTGGGACGCAAGAAAACCGCGGTCATCAAAAGCTCCATGCTCACCGTAGCGGATATTTTAACACAAGAGAAGGACGGCAAAAAGTTCCTCGAAATCCGCTTTGCGCCGCTCTTTGCGCTCGGCGTCCATTATTTGCTGACGGAAGTGTACGAAATCGGCGACAAGCCGTATATGCACAAATCCATTAAACTGACAGCGGACGCCCACGCGCGCATTGACTCGATTGATACGGAATATATTTCCGTTCCGCGCGACATCAAGCAGAAGTGGAGCCGCCCCGATATGAAAAAGACGGGGATTTCCGAATTCCACTCCGCACTCGGTCAGCCGATTTATTTAAACGGCTTGTTTATGGGCAGTGAATTCCCCGCAAGCGACAACAACATTGAAGCAGGGGTTGCGCGCACACGCTATTATGCGGGCAAAACCTTTGGGGACCTCTCGAAAGGCGAAACGGAATACACCACCTGGAAAACCGTGTTCGGCGCGGCAAGAAGTCTCGATATGGAGGTTATTCGTGCGGATTTCTTAGACTATATCCGTGACATTTCCGTGCCCGTGTATTTGCGCACACAGTACAACTCGTGGTTTGACCATATGCTGAATATTGACAAGGACAATATTCAAAATTCGTTCTTTGAAATCGAAAAGGGGATGACGCAAAACGGCGTGCCGCCCGTGCATTCCTATGTGGTGGACGACGGCTGGCCGGATTATGACAAGGGCTTTTGGTGCTTTAACAAAAAATTCCCGAACGAACTGTATGACAGTGCGGCGCTCGCCAAGCATTTTGCCTCGGATTTCGGGCTTTGGCTCGGTCCGCGCGGCGGCTACACAAGTCAAACACCGAAATTTGCAAAACATGTGCAAAAAGCGGGCAACGGCGGCTACAACCGCCGCTCGATTGATGTCTGTACCGCGCACCACGGCTATCAGGAGAAGTTAGAGGACTTGTTCTTAGACTATATGGAGCGCTTTGACATCAATTATTGGAAATTGGACGGCTTTTTGCAGAAGTGCTGTCCGAACAAAAAGCACGGGCATCCCACAGGCGGCTATCAGGATATGTACTGCTTTACCGACCATTGGGAAAATTGGATTGCCATTTTCCGAAAGATGCGTTCTGCACGCGCGGCGGCAGGCAAATCCCTTTGGATTAACCAAACCAGTTACAGCAACGCAAGCCCGTGGTATTTGCAGTTCTCGGAAAGCCTTTGGATGCAAAATGCCTTGGACATCGGCTTTACCGACAAAACCAAAAACGGCGAGGAACTGCACGGCAAGGATTACGACAAAATGCTCACCTACCGTGACAGTTGCTATTTTGATTTTCACCGCACCCGTTGCTATCAGTTCCCGCTGTCCAATATGTATAACCACGAGCCGATTTACGGCAACACGGCGAAAATCCAAATGACCGACGAGGAATTTCGCAAATATATGTATATGATTTCCACACGCGGCACGGCGTTTTGGGAATTGTATTACAGTTTCAATTTGTTCAATGACGCCAAATGGCGTATCAACGCTGATGTGCTCAAATTCATCGCGGACAATTTCCACATTTTGCGCAACGCGAAGTTAATCGGCGAGTCGCCCGACACGGGTGCTGTGTACGGCTATTCCGCGTGGGAGGGTGCTGAGGGCATTGTTTCGGTGCGCAACCCGCTTGACCGCCCGCAGAGTTTCACCTTCACTTTGGACCGCGTTATCGGCGTGGGCGAGGGCGCGGCGGATATGACCTGCGCGACGGTACTCCCGTATACCGAGGCGGTTTCGCAAACGGTATACAATTACGGCGATACGGTGACGCTCGATTTAGGGGCGCACGAAATTCGCATTTTCCGTTTTGGCAAACCCGAAACAAATGCACCGCGCCTTTTGCGTGCCAAAATGACGGCGGCAAATACCGCGCAGTTGACCTTTGATAAACACATTGTTGTAAAGGATAATTCCTTTACAAAAGACGGTGCACCGCTTTCGTGTACCTTACTTGAAAATTACAGTGAAGTGCGTGTAACCTTGCCGCAGACACTCGAAAACGGCGAAGCGGCGACGGTGCAAATGCAGGTTACCGATATCTATGGCAACGCGCTTTGCGACAGCGTGGAAGTGACCTATCACGAAAACGGGATTTTGTCGGGCGCTTACACGGGCGACAGCGATTTCACCCTGCGGTTACAACTTGCGAATGTGCCGAAAGACGGTGTGCTGTTCGCACAGGGCAAAGATTTGGTGGTCTCCGTTTCGGGCGGCAAGCTGATTGCGGACTGCGCGGGGCTGAAAGTCAAATCCGACGCGGAAATTTCCGAAAAAGCCACCTCGCGCGCCGACATTGTGCGTGAGCGCAACGGCATGGTAAAAATTTACACCGACGGTGTTCTTTCGGGCGGGGCATATTCCGAAAAGCTTTTGTTTGCGCCGATTCGTGACACAGAGGTGCAGGTAAACGGCGCGGTGACAGAATACACCTATTACGATACGGCACTGCCGTTTGATGCTTTGAAATAATCGCGTTTGGGGGAAAAGACTATGGAACAACTGCACGCGCATTTGATTGCGCACACACAGGGCGCGGCATTGCCCGAAAACATGGTAACGGTGGGGAATACACGCATTTCCGTATTGCTTGACCGCATCATTCGCGTGGAGTTTGACAAGGCAAAGACCTTTACGGATATGCCGACGCAAAGCATTTGGTTTCGTGACCACGGCGAGGTGGAATTTACCGCCAAGCAAAACGGCAACCGTACGGTGATTACCACCGACAAGGTGGAATTTACCGTCAATACCCAAAACGGCAAGGTGTTGACGGTTAAAATCGACGGCAAAACCGTCCGTCCGAGCAACAAGCATAATTTAAAGGGCACGGCGCGTACATTGGACGGCACCTTCGGGCCGATTGCCTTACAGGACGGCGTGGTTTCCGCGGACGGTGTTGCGCTGTTTGACGACAGAAAATCCCTTCTGTTCGGCGAGGACGGTATGGTGCACCCGCGCGAACACGATGAGCAGGATTTGTATGTATTCGCGTTCGGCACGGATTACATCAGTGCAGTCAAAGCGCTGTATGCGCTTTCGGGCGAAGTGCCGTTGGTGCCGCGGTTCGCTTTGGGGAATTGGTGGAGCCGCTATTACCCCTATAAGCAGGCGGAATATGAAAACTTGATGCTCGAATTTGCGCGTAAGGATATTCCCTTGACCGTTGCCACCGTGGATATGGATTGGCATTGGGTGCGTTTGGAAGAGCATTTTGACGGCAAATTCGGCAAAAACCATTGGGGCGGTGTCAGCGGCTGGACGGGATATAGTTGGGACACGGATTTGTTCCCCGACCCGCAGGGCTTTTTACAGTTTTTACATAAACAAGGCTTAAAAACCACCTTGAATTTGCACCCCGCAGACGGTTTCCGTTGGTTTGAGGATTGTTACGAAGAAATTGCGGACGCGATGGGTGTGGATAAGGCGAAAAAAGAAACGGTGGAATTTGACATTGCCGACGCAAAATTCATCAACAGTTATATGGACATCGGCCACCACAAGCACGAGGCGGACGGCGTGGACTTTTGGTGGATTGACTGGCAACAGGGCACAAAGAGCAAGCTTGCGGGCCTTGACCCGCTGTGGAGCTTGAACCACTACCATTATTTAGACAACGGAAGAGATACGCACCGTCCTCTGATTTTGTCGCGCTATGCGGGCATCGGCTCGCACCGCTATCCGCTCGGCTTTTCGGGCGATACGGCGATGAATTGGAAGGTCTTAAACTTCCAACCGTATTTCACTGCCACGGCGGCAAACTGCGGCTACACTTGGTGGAGCCACGACATCGGCGGCCACCATTTCGGTGAGCACAATGACGAGTTGTATATTCGTTGGGTGCAGTTCGGGGTGTTCGCGCCCATACTGCGGTTGCATTCTACGCAAAACGATTTGTTCGGCAAAGAGCCGTGGAATTATTCGTGGACAGCCGAAACGCTTGCAACCGAGGCGCTTCGTTTGCGCCACAAACTCATTCCTTATATTTACAGTATGAACTACCGCAATCACGCCGAGGGGCGCGCGCTGTGCGAGCCGCTGTATTATACCAATCCCGAAATAAAAGATGCCTACAAGTGCAAAAACGGCTATCTGTTCGGCAGTGAATTGCTTGTGTGCCCCGTGACCTCGCCTTGCGACAAGCGCACCAAACGCGCTGAAACGGCGGTGTATCTGCCGAAAGGGCGCTGGACGAACTTCTTTACGGGCGAGATTTACAAGGGCGGCAAAACCGTCAAGGTGCACAGTGATTTGAATTCCATACCCGTATTTGCAAAAAGCGGCGCGATTGTGCCACTGTCGGGCGATAAGGGCAATTCCGCGGGCAACCCCGAAAATCTGACCGTGCGGCTGTACCGCGGCAACGGAGCGTTCACGCTGTATGAGGACGACGGCGAAACCAACGATTTTAAAAACGGCGCGTGCAGTTTTACACAAATGCAACTGCGTGAAAACGGCGACACGCTGACCTTTACCCTGTCGGGTACAAAGGTGGCACCGTATCTGCCGCAAACGCGCAATTTCACCTTGCATTTTGCCGATGTGCTGTCTGCCGCTTCTGTCACGGCAACGGCGAACGGCGAAAAGATGGAAGTCACAGTGCAAAGCACGCCTGAAAACGGCACAATCGTTACTTTGCCGCCCGTTCCGGTGGAGACGGCGGTTTCGGTGACGCTTTCGGGGGTGACGGCAAAGCAAAACCCGCCGTACGCCGAGCGTATTCGCAACATTTTTACGCATTATAACGGCGTTAACAACAAAAAGAGTATGACTTACAATCGGCTCAAAAAACAAACGACCTTACAAAGCGCGCAGTCTGCCGCCGCACGCGTCACAAACCGCGCCTTGCGCGCGTGGCTTTTCGAGTCGCTTTGCGATATGGAAGAGCCGCAGGCATAATAAAAAAACTTCAAAACAACACACACGGCGTATCCGAAAAACGGATACGCCGTGTGCTTTTTCTATATTTTACCCCTCAATATACCGTTCCAAATCGTAAATGGCTATGTCTGCACGGCCTTTGATATAGTAAGGCGAGTACGAGTCGTACACGCTTTGCTCGTGAAACGCCGCGTCTTCCGCTTGAATGGTTGCAATTAAGTGCTTTGCCTGTTCTTCTGCCCATTGGCGGTCTTCGGCGGGCAGATTGTCCTTTGCAAACAAATAAGTCAGGAAATAGCGGTAGGTTAAATGGTTGTCTGTTTGTGAAAAATAGGCTTCAAACGCCTGTTTGGCTTCGTTTCGCCTGCCGTTGTCATACAGTATGCAGAAATACTGCGTATACAGGTCATCGTCAGAGCGAAGGGTGTGCATTTTCCCGCTGTCGTCGGTGAAATTTTTCTCGGAAAACAGAGATTGCCGCATGGGGTAGGGCATATCATAGACTTTTTCCTGATAGGCTTTTTCATAGGCAAAATACGCTTCATATACCGCGGGCGCCTCTGCTGTATCCACATAGTCAAACTGCGTGTCGGGGCGGTAGTAAACCGCAAGCAAATGCTCGTAATAGGTTTCTTTGTAACTGTCGGGCACATATTTCAACTGCAATTTTAAAAGATGAAACGCCGTTTCGTTCGGGGTGAAGGTTCCGCCCGTGTACCCGTTTTCCAACCGCTGTATGCCGTAGGACGATACCAAAATACCGTACCCGACGCACAGCAGTACCGCAAGGAAAATGGAAATCAGCGGTAGGACAATGGTGCGTTTACGCATAGTTGTATACCTCCTTAACTTTCGTGCACGGGCGTGCCGCGTGTGAGCAGTGCGGCAATGCCGCCGCAAATCAGCGCGCTCGCTGTATTTCGGACGCAGTTTCCGACCAAGGGGAATGCACTGTTTTGGTGATAGAGCAGTTCGCTGTATAAGGTTTCCGGTACACTGCCGCTCTCTGCGAACATTGCCGACAGCGTAAGTCTTCCGAAAGCGAACACCAACAGCAAAAGCGCCGAACCGGGCACAATCCAATAGAGATGCTTATGCTTGACGCGGTAGAAAAGCGCCCCGAACATGGCGCCTGCGGCGGCATACCGCAAGGCTTCCGCGATGAACATTGCCAGCAGAATACCAAACAGCGTGCCGGTGGTTTCGGTGCCGTTCAGCCACCCTTCCACATACAGCGCGGGGTCTTCGACCGATCGTACCCAAAGCGCAACCACGGTGTGTATCGCCGAAAGCAAAACGGCAGTGGGCACCAAAAAGCACACTCCGCACAATAGCATACATTCGCGCGACACCCCGTTTTGCAAGCCGAGATTGACTGCACCGCGAAAGGTCACGGCGATATAGAAAAACAGAAAAATCGGCATGATGCTTGTCATGAAGACAGAGGAGAACTCCGCTCCCAAAATATCGCCGCGCATCAGTCCCCCAACCACCACATTCAGGAAAAAATCCGCCACCGTCAGCGGCGCGGCAATGCGCCAAAAGGCTTTGGTCATCTCTGCCAACACAATTTTCAGTTTCATAAGTTCCCTCCTTTTCGCCTTACACGCTGTCGGCAAGCTCACGCAAGGATTTGGCAGTGTGTTTAGGAACAAACTCTGCGCCGAGCAAATGCGCAGTGTTGTACGGATTTTCGCGTTCAAATGCATCGATTTCTTCCACATATACCTCTTGGTGGGCTTCTATATCGTCCGCAAGGCGGTATGCCTGCTCTTTTGCCCACAACTTATCCGCTTGCGGAACGCTATCTGTTTCCAGAAGATACCGTACAAAGCCGCGATAAGATACAAAAGAGGTGTTTTTTTCATAGTATTCAAAATAGGCGTCTTTGGCTTCCTGCACCTTGCCGTTTTGATACAGCGTGATACAGTAGAGGCTATACAGGTTGTAATCTAACTGTGTAATATGCTTTGTTCCGTTTTTGTCTGTCAAAGCATTCGGGGGGAAATACAATCGGTTGGCATACGGTGATTTTTGAATACTTACGCTTTCGGGGACTTCCTCGGCGAGCGCAAAGCACGCTTCGTAGAGTGCTTCGTTTTCGCTTGTGTCCAAAAAATCGTATTCCACGCCGGGGTAAGCATAGGTGCGCAACAAATGGTCATAAATCGTCAGCCGATATTTCGGCGGCACACAGTGCAGTTGCAGTTTCAGTAAGGTTTCTGCGCTTTTGCAAGGACGGTATTGGTAGGTAATGTAATTGTAACCGCCCTCTAATAGCGTCACCGAGGCGGCGGACAGTACCGTGAAATGAAACCCAAAGAAAAGCACGGTAAGCGCAACCGCGACAGAAAGCAAACCGCGGCCTTTCTTCTTTTTGGCGTGTAATTCCTTCTGTTTTTTGCGGCGGCTTTTCCCCTGTGCGTAAATAGGCAAATCCGCAGTCATATACTTTACGCCGCAAAGCAATAGGAAAATCAGCGCCCCCCGCGTGAGAACAAGCGACATCAGCGGGAACAGGCTGAAATCGGCAAGAAACAGTGCATAGAGTAAATCTGTCGGCAGACCTATTGTCAAAGTGGTTTGCAGACTCAAAAATCCGACAAAATACAGCGCAACCAAATTGCATACGGTCAGTGTAAGCCGTTTGATTTTACGAAGCTTGCAAAACGCTACGCCGAGGAACAGCCCCAATGCACAAAGGCAGACTGTGTTCAAAAGCACTTTTAACACGGTGAATATAGTAAAGTCCTTCCCTAAATAGGCGACACTCTCGCCGGGAATGGCGAGCATTTGCCAAAAGTCTACGGGCGTTTTCGGTAGGCGGCAAAGAAGCGCCGCAACACCGATATGTAACGCTGTCAATGGCAGAGCACTCGCGTTCAGCGCGTAAAATGCCCGTACGGTTTGTCGGGCGGTCAGCCCGAATTGCCGTAAGGTGCTGTTGTGCTTTCGAAAATTTGCCATGGTATACAGTGCACAAATGCAAGCGGGAAAGGGGAATACCGATGCAAAACACCGTAAAAATCCCGGTGCGTCGGTTGTCGAAATAATCGGCAAGACGAGGCACGCAATCAGAATATAAAACCCCTCAAACACCACAAAAATCGGCAAAAAGTCTTTGTATAGGTAAAGAATACCTTGCTTTTGCTTCATTTCCTTTTCCCTCCTTACAAATCCATGCCCTCGGGTTCCGTTTCGCTGTTGGGAACTTCTTCCCCGCGTAATTTCGCGGCGCT